>CAZPYZ010000773.1:0-1930 GCA_964590215.1 uncultured Dehalococcoidia bacterium
TACAGCCACGAGTTCAGAAAGCGCGTCACGGGGGTGTCGCCCGACGCCCTGGCCGCGCTCCAGGAATACCCCTGGCCGGGGAACGTGCGCGAGCTCCAGAACATCATCGAGCGCGCCGTGGCCCTGATCGACGGGCCCGAGATCCAGCTCCGGGACCTCTCCCTGGACCTGATGCTCCCCGACCAGGGGAGGCGGGCGCGGGCGACCGAGACCCTGCCCCTCAGGGAGGCCTGCGAGGAGTTCGAGCGGCAGGTCATCCTGCGGGTCCTGACTCGGGTCAGGTGGAACCAGAGCGAGGCCGCGCGGCTCCTCGGGCTTCACCGTAACACCCTCAAGCTGAAGCTGGCCAGGTGGAACCTCCGGGGGCCCATGTCCGCCCCTTGAAGGTGTCGTTATTGCGTGATACAGCAGGTTGGACAATTCTTTGTGCACCCGACGTAATCCCAAGGCGACACAGGGGTTTTCGCGGCGCCGCCCCCCCTTGCGCTCCACGGTGGCTCGGCCGTTGTCCACCTGCTCCGGCTCGTCCACTGTCCGCCCCCAGCTCGGAAAACCCGAGATGATCAACAGTTAGCCCCACACCCGCCTGACCGCGTCCCGATGGCGCCGGATTTGCTTTCTCCTCCCAGGGTGAGAGGAACCTTCATGGGGAGGGTTCCCGAACGCAGACCTCTCAAGGGAGGAGTGAGTCATGACGAAGCTCTGGGCTGTGGTGCTGGTCATCGCCGCGTTCCTGCTCGTGGCCCCGGTCATCGAGTCGGAGACCTCGAGCTCCACCCAGTTCTTCCATTCCATCGGGACCGCCGACGGCGGCGGGATGTAATTCGCGGCGTTCCCGCTCAGTCGATGGACTCCCTTTGGGCTGATAAGGAAAGGGGGGGGCGCGTTCCCCCCTTCCTTATCTTTTTCTTCGCTCTCATCGGGTGCTTGCTGGCCGTCCAGTGGGCTCCCGCCTTCGGGCAGGAACGCGGGGAGGAGAGGGCGCGGCCTGCCGACGGAGGAGTCTACCGGCGACCGCTGGGGAACGACCCTCAAATTCTTGATCCGGCCAGAATCAACGACATCTACAGCCGATCAGTGGCCCAGCAGGTCTTCGACGGCCTCGTCCAGTTCGATCAAACCCTCACGATCACCCCGGCCTTGGCCCAGTACTGGAAGGCCTCCCGCGACGGCCTCACCTGGACCTTCATGCTGAGAAAAGGGGTGAAGTTCCACCACGGGCGCGAGGTGACCGCGGACGACGTGATCTACTCCTTCACCCGGATCCTGGACCCGGAGGTGAAATCAGGGGCAGCCGACCTCTTCGCCGGCATCAAGGGCGCCCGGGAGTTCAGGGAGGGCAAGGCCAAACAGGTCGCGGGGCTCAAGGCCCTGGATCGGCACACGGTGCAGGTCACGCTCGACGAGGCGCCCGTTCCCTTCGTCTCCGTGCTGGCCGTGGGTCACGCCAAGATCGTCCCCAAGGAGATCGTGGAGCAGCAGGGGGAGGCCTTCGGCGCCCACCCTGTTGGGACCGGTCCCTTCAAGTTCGTCCGCTGGGAGCGGGGGAAGGAGATCGTCCTCGAGGCCAACCCGGACTACTTCGACGGCCCCCCCAAGCTCTCCCGCATTGTGTACCGGGTCTTTCCAGGATCGCCCCTGGAAACCATGTATGAGGAGTTTCAGGGGGGGAACCTCGAGGACACGCCGATCTCCGTCCAGCACTACCGCCAGATCCTGACGGACACGCACTACATCCGTGTCAGACGGCCGATGCTCAGCATACGGTTCTACGGACTCAACACTCGCCTGAAGCCGCTGGACGACCCGCGAATACGTCAGGCCCTGATCCACGCCATCGACCGGGAGACGTTGATCCAGGAAGCGCACCTCGGGCGGTACGCGCTCGCCCGCGGGATCCTGCCTCCGGGCACCCTGGGTTTCAACCCTC
>CAZPYZ010000774.1:0-1930 GCA_964590215.1 uncultured Dehalococcoidia bacterium
TCACCCTGAGCCTGTCGAAGGGCCACGACGCGGAGGGTGTAGCTCCCCGCTGCGGGCGCACTGAAGTTGAAGGCCTCGGGCCCTTCGAGAGCCTCAGGACAGGCTTGGCGCTGGTGGTGGCGGCTGGCCGCTGGGTCACGCCCGCTGCACAGTCCCCTGGATGTGGTAGAGATCTAGGAACGTCCCCGACGGTTCCCTTCGAGAGCCCCAAGGAACGTCCGGCAACGTTTACTGGGCGTCGTGCGCAGTAGGGGCCTAGAAGACCCGGGGTAAGTCGAGAGCGTCAGCTTCCTGCGCTTCCAACAGGAGGATCCGGTTCGTCCGCTCTTCCAGGAAGAGAGCAAATTGGGACAGGATGTCTCTCCCCAACAGCGAAGGAAGACGGGTCGACGCCCGCCGTTGGCGCGAACTGACCGGCGCAAGGATTCGGAGCCTGAGCTCGAAGTTGCGGTAGCCCAACGTGATGGTCGCCTCAGTAGAGACCGTTCTGGTGGTAGCCACCCACCCCGGTGCTCGAAGGGCCTTCCGGGAGGGCTGCCAGGTCCATCCCAAGGTTCGCGGCGTCCCGAGGCGCGAGCAGCGTGCTGTCGGCACCAGTGTCCACCAGGAACGCCACGTCGCCTGTCAGCTCCAAGGCCGGGAGACTCAAGAGGCCAACGACAAAGGGGCGGCGCCTGCCCATCTCCTCCCTGAACACGCCTCGAATCACAGAATGAGCAAGTCGTCCCGTTCCGTCGCATAGTCGACGAACGCCCTGCCCCGCGGGATCCCCTTCTTGGCAAGGCGGCTGAGGAGGCGGTCAAGCTCCGTTGCTGCACCTATCACCCGCCCTTGGTACACCGCTACCCACTGATCCGGGAATCGGTGCGCCAGTTCCCGGCGGTGCTGATCGAAGTACTCCATATCGGCAGTGAAACGCTCGATCTCTTGCTTCGCCTGCATAGCGCCTTCCCGTCGTGTTATTAGCGACGCCTCATTGTACTAGGGGAGCCAAGCGGCCGGCCTTGGCTCAGTCCGCAAGCCGGTGGCGGTGCCGTCGGCGGCATGTTCGATTTACCGCATACGCCGATATACGGAGCCCTGCCGGTGGTGGTCCCGCGGGGCTCACTGCCTGCTGTCATGGATGCATCCGTTGACAGTGTAACTCGCCGGTACAGGGCTGGAGAACCGCCGGCCGCCCTGCCTTCGGCTTGCTCAGGGCGGGGCTGGCTCAAGGGACGCCGGCGACGGGGACGGGTGTAGGTGCCTGTGCCGGGGATATTGACGGGCTCGGGAACAAGCCCCCGCACTACGGGGATGCGCAGACGCGCGAACCCGCCGGGTATCCCGGGCGGGTCGTGTGCGACAGAGATGCGGGGGACAAGCATGTCCTGAGGCCGCTCGAAGGGCCCCCGCCCCACTGCCTACTGCCTTCCGCCTTCCGCCTCCTGCCTTCCGCCGTCCGCGTCCTGACTTTGGACTTTGGACTTTGGACCTTGGACTCGTCCTTCCGTCACGGGTGCGTCACCGTGATCGTATAGCTCGCCGGGAACTGGGCGGGCGACCCGCCTCCGCTCACCCTGAGCCCGTCGAAGGGCCACGACCCTGAGCGTGTAGCTCCCCGTCGCGGCGGGCCGTCGCTAACAGCTAATAGCTAAAGGCCAACAGCTATCTCGTGGTGCCCTGGAACAGGTAGAGGTCCAGAGCCTGCCCTGAGCGCGGAGTTTACCCTGAGCCCGGCCGAAGGGGAGGGTCAGCGTTGGTGGTCCAGTTGAGGCCGGCCGTGATGATGGGTCCCCCCTAAGGCTCCAGCAACACCCGCTGGCCGTGGTCGAAAGTCACTCGAAACCGGTCCACCACGCGGCGCCCCAGCAGCACCTCGCTGCCCAAAGCAATGATGAGGACGGGAAGATGGCGCTCCCACCCCACGATGCCCAGGATCCCTCGATAC
>CAZPYZ010000775.1:0-1919 GCA_964590215.1 uncultured Dehalococcoidia bacterium
ATGACCTGGGGCTGGGGAAAAGGCGCAACCACGACGTAGTCACCGGGAAAGAGGGCTCGCACCCATTCCTGGCCCACACTGGAAGCGCTGGCCGCGGCGTTGGCGACCGCGACCAGGAAGGTCAGGCTCACGAAGAAGCCGGCGATGGTGGGACCGGTGCGCCACCACACCCGCTCCACGTTGCGATGGGCCATCATGCCGAGGAGTCCGAGGGCGGCAGCCACGGCGCTGCCGGCTGCTCCCACCAATGGGCGGACGAGGGTCGGGCTGGCATAGATGACTAGCAGCAGCAACCCTGGAAGCGCAATCAGCTTGAACAGACGCGCCCCCGAGGGCAGGGGCAGGAGCAGGATGACCACCAGGACCGCCGCGATGAGCGCGGCCACGGTGCGTTCCGGCCGCCCTCCTACTCCCGCGAGATCCCCTGGGCGGGCCCCGCGCGCGGCGAGGGGTGGAAGCCTGCTGGCCCGCCAGGCCGGCACGCTTGCGGCGACCAGGCTCATGATCAGGCCCGTAAGAGCCCCCAATATGGCCGCCGGTAGGGAGATGACCACCCCCACGGGCGCAAGACTTCGGCTGGCCTCCAGCCAGCCTACCAGGAGCTGGGCCAGTAGCGCTCCGAAAACGACTCCTACCAGGGCGCCGGCCAGGCTTAGCGTCAAGGCCTGGGCCAGGGTCAAGGCCAGTACCTGGTTCCCGGACGCTCCAGCTGAACGAAGGAGCCCGAAGTCCCGCTCCTGGTCCGCAACGGTCATGGAGAACACGTTGTAGACCAGGAACGCGCCCGCAAACAGCGCGACCGCAGCGAAGAAAATGAGCATCCGACGCAGGTCGTCCATGGACCGGCTGAGGCCGTTCACAACCTGAGTGGCGTTGCGCACCGAGAAGGCTCCCGGCAGGGTCACCAGCCGGGCTTCCAGCTCCTCCGCCTTCGCGACATCCCGCAGCTTGATGACCATGCCGTGCAGGCGTCCGTCCAATCCGAAGGCCGAGCGGGCTATGTCGATGTGGACCCGGAACAGAAATCCGGAACCGGCCAGGCCCGGGTCCGTCTCCGCGATTATTCCACTGACCCGGTAGTCGGCGAACCCCTCTCTGGTAAGCAGGGTCATGGTGTCCCCAGGCCTCACCGAGAAGCGGTGCGCCCAGGTGTCTTCGACAAGGACGCTGGGAGCAGATTCACGTGGCAGAAGCTGTCCCGCCACCAGCTTGTAAGGGAAAACCTGAGGATCCACCACCGGATCGACTCCCCGCAGCTCGATGAACCCCCGCTGGGTGGGGGTACGAAAGAAGGTCCGCTTCTGGACCCGGGGGGCCACGTACTCGACCTCCGGGAACCCGCGCACCGTGGCCAGCGCGCTGTCCGGGAAGCCGCTCGAGTCGATGGCCTCGACCAGCAGGTCTCCGGTGCCAGTGATCGCGGCCGCTGCCGAGGCCAGGCTCGCTTCGATGGCCGCGTTGGCCGTGAGCGCGGCGGTGACGGCCCCGGTGCCGAGCCCAACGCCCACGATCATAAGCACGGTCCGCAGAGGCCTGGAGAGCAGGCTTCGGTGGGTGAAGGCGAGAAGAGGGGTCATTTACAAAGAGAGGAAATGAGGAAATAAGGAAATAAGGAAGTCAAGGAGTGCATTCCCTTGAGCCTGCCCACTGCCTAACTTCCTGACTTCCTTGCGTCCACCCGGACTATAGATTCAGGAAAATGCGAACCACCTGGTCGACCACGGCCTCGACCAGGTTGAGGGATGGCCCTTCGGAGGGAACCGCCGCCTGGACCGCGGTGGATGCAAAAAGGAGGGCCAGGGCACCCCCCAGCGCTATGATGATGGCGGCGCGGCGGGTCCGGGCTACCAATGCCGTAAGACGCCTAGAAGCACGGCCGGAAAGTTGTTGACACTGGGGCTTCGCCCCAGACCCCAGCT
>CAZPYZ010000776.1:0-1911 GCA_964590215.1 uncultured Dehalococcoidia bacterium
GCATCAAGGCCGCCTGAATTTCCATGATGCGCTGCTGGCTCTGGTGGCCCCGGTTCTCAACATCCCTTATATCGCCAGTTTCGATCCTGACTTCGACCAGATCTCCTGGCTGACGCGCATCGCTTCTCCGGAAGACCTTGCACGTCTCGCCAACCGCACGTAATCCCTCCACACTCCGGCTGGTTTTGCAGGTCGGGCGCGCAGAGCAGCTCGTCGTCGCCGCCCAGCGGGCGCTCTTCTCATAGCGCGTGCTGCTCCACCTCAGCACACATGGTCTCGCGCAGCAGGTGCAGATAGCGCTCGGTGGACACCAACGTGCTGTGCCCCAGCACCTCCTGCACCACAGGAAGGCTGACCCCTTTGCGCAAGCTATGCGTGGCAAACGTATGCCGCAGGGTATGGACCGACGCCCCCACAATGCCACAGCGGGCATACAGGCGCGCAAGCACACTGCCCAGGCCCTGCCGCGTCAGGGGCCTGCCCTGCTCGCCCTTCACGAAGAGGGGATCGCCAGGACCCCAGGCGTCTCGCGTCGCTAGGTAGGCCTTCACCGCCTGCTCGGCATGTGCGGGGAGGGGCACCACCCGATCCTTCATCCCCTTGCCCTGCCGCACCAGCAGGAGGGCCGGCTGGCCCGGCTCTGTGAACGTCACGTCACCCACACGCAGTCCACACAGCTCCGAGGCCCGCAGCCCGGTTTGTAGCAAGACCTCCACCATTGCACAGGTGCGTGAGCTCACCTGGCGGGCCAGTTGACGCAGCCGTTGGTATTCGGGCTCGCTGAGGACACGCCGCTCGTGGCGCTCCAGGCGAGGCGAGGGGACAGTGGCAAAGGGATTCCTCGCCAGCACCTCCCCATCGACCAGGAATTGAAAGAAGCGCCGAATGGCGACGGTGGCCCGCGCCCGGGTGCCCGCCTGATAACCCTGCTGGGCCAACTCGGCCAAGTACAGCAACAGGTCCAGGCGCCTCAGGCCCCGCGGCGTCAGCCCCTTGGCCGCGCAGGCGGCGAAGAAGCGCTCCAACTCCCAACGGTACGCTTCCAGGGTCCTCAGCGCACGATTCAAGCCCAGCAGGTGGGCGCAGTAGAGCTCCAGCCACTGCCGCAGCGCCTGCCAGTCCAACCCTGGCGCGGCGGCCATCGGTCGGGCCACTTCGGGGCGACGGCTTGGTTGTCGGCCTCTGGCGGGAGCTCGTTTCTGCTGGGGCAGAACGCCATAGAGCTCGAGCTGCTCCCACACCCCCGTGAAACCCTCAGGCATGGTGGCCAGCTCACCAGTCAGATAGCGCTCCCAGGCCTCAGGCAAGCGATCGGTCGCCCTGGTGTTGGGCTTGCCCTCTGGAGCCTTGTCAATGGGGACCGTGGACACCTTCATTCCGCCTGCCCAATCCGCTCTTCGACTCTCACCGGCCTGACGGAGGATGGCCCGGGCCCACGCGGGCCTACACGTTGACAGGCCGCCAGTATCTTGCACAAGGCTGCTTGACGGGTCCACGGACGTGCGCCATACTCTCTGTGGTGTCGCTTCATCCTTGCCGTCCAGCACCATGTCTCGGAACCGGTGTCTCACACCTGCCTATTGCCCTTCGAGACGCTTTCCTGCTATGCTGTCTTCGCTATGCCACAGCGAAACACACCATCGGGAAGAGGCGGTCAAGCGTTCATACCCATGGAGCAGAGGGTCATGGCGAGAGAGACCATCACCTACGACTCGTCTGTCGACGCGCTGGTGGCGTTGGTGCGGGAGCTGATCGCCTACGAGCAGCGCTACCAGATGGGCTCTGCCGAGTTCTTTGCCCAGTATCAGCAAGGGGCACTGGGCGACTCGGCGGACTTTGTCGAGTGGGCCGGCGATTATCAGCACTACCTCGGCCTCCTCCAGGAGATCAAGGCGCGCTTGAAAGCGGTCG
>CAZPYZ010000777.1:0-1901 GCA_964590215.1 uncultured Dehalococcoidia bacterium
TACGGCCCCACCTTCCCATTGAACCAGTCCCGACACTGGGCAATGCCCGTCGCGCTGTCGGCGCACTCGCTGTGGGTTTGGCCGGCGAGGCTGGCGAAGGTGCACCGGGATGGCCTGGTGGGATCGGCGTTGAGCCTATTGCACAGGTCCTCAATCGTCTGCGCCGGCAGCACATCGCCGGTGCAGGCCGGCAACGCGCTGCCACACTCGATCAGCTTCCAGTCGGCGATGGCGTATCGATCCGGGGGGACCGGGCCCTCCCCCGTGACCGAGTTCCCCGTGATGGTATCCTCGTCGATCTCGGGGCTATGCACGGGTGAACAGGGGCACTTGTCGTTGTCGCAGCTATGCGGAAACTCCTCGCCCGCATAATACCGATGCTCGATCAGCCGCTTGTGCAGGAACCGCGGGGGGGCGGTGCACCCGTTGGCCGCCAGGAAGAGATCGAGATCGATCATGTTGTAGACGCCGTCGTAAAAACAGGCCCCCGTGACGGCGCTCCCCTTCCACCAGGGATTCTGCTCGTCAAGCGTGGTACGCGCCATGACGATGACCGGCGCGCTGGCCCCGTGGCTCACCCCCGACCAGAGCAAATGGCGCCCATCCCAGACCGACCGGATGACGCTCGATTGCGGACTCGAGGCGTGGGTGATGTTCCGCATGAGCTCGTCCACCCGTGTGTCTTCGTCGTTGAACGACATCTGGCCTGGCCCCGCCGCGCCCGTCAAAAAGGTGTTGGCGCACACCGCCACGTAATTGTCCTCCACCGCATAGGCCTGCAGGATCTTCCCCTTGCCCAGGTGGGCGGTGAAGGTGGCGGGCTCATCGCACGTCTGCAGCCCCGTGGAGAAGAAGACCACCAGCTTCGAGCAGGGTTGCCCGGGGGTGCAGCGCTGGGTGTGGTAGCGATAGTGCCAATAGCAGGGCTCGGTGGTCCCGGCGGGATGCCCTCGGCACTCGTCGATGGTCCAGTAGCCCTGCCGCACCGAGTTGGTATCGTCGTAGGCCCAGGTGTCCTGGTAATTGATGGGGATGTAGCGGTTCCGCCCTCCAAACAGAATCAACCGGTCCCTGGCGGCATCGTAGTCCATGCCCGCGGTGTGGCGGGCTGCCGGGCTCTCCGCGGGGCTGACGTTGGTCCAGGTCGTGCCGTTCCACTCCCAGGTATCCCCCAGGGCGCTGGTGAAATCCATGCCCCCGAAGAGCACTACTCGCTGCCGGGTGGCATCATAGACCATGGCCTGCTCACAGCGGATACTGGGGCTCGTGGCGGGGCTGAGACCCATCCACGTCCTGGCACCTGGATTCCAAACCCAGGTGTCCCCCAAGAGATCGAGGCCGTCGTAGCCGCCAAACAAAACGACCTGGTCCCGGGCGGCATCGTAGGCCATGCTATGCCACCCACGGGCGGACGGGTTGCTGGCGGGCGAGACATTGGTCCAGGTCCTGGTCTCGCCATCCCATTCCCAGGTGTCCTGGAAGAAGGTGACCGCCCTGCCGTCATCCCCCCCGAATAGCACCACTCGCCGGCGTTTCTTGTCATAGGCCATGGTATGAAAGTAGCGAGCCTGGGGGCCGCTGGCAGGGCTGACGTTGGTCCATGTAAGCGTCGCCGGGTCCCATTCCCAGGTGTCCCCGCGCACGGTGGTGCCATCCCACCCCCCAAAGAGGACCATACGGCCCCGGGCGATGTCATACACCATAATCGCCCCCCAACGAGCGGAGGGTTTGGCACCGACGGGGGTGACATCGGTCCAGGTCTGTGTCGCCCCATCCCAGACCCAGGTGTCCTGGAAGAGGCCGGTACTGCCGGTCCCCCCGAACAGAACGATCTGGCCCCAGGCGGTGTCATAGGCCATGGAAGGGCCGTGCCGAGGGCTGGGTTTGTTGCCGCTCTGCGT
>CAZPYZ010000778.1:0-1900 GCA_964590215.1 uncultured Dehalococcoidia bacterium
GCGGTTGGAATACTTCTGCCCGTATCGGGTCTGCTCCTCAAGCGTAACATCCTGGGACAGGTGCTGAGTCCGAAGGTCCGTCTCCAGTTGGCGCCACTCCTCTACGGAGTATCCGAGGGCACGGAAAAACGCGGCCTTGAGGCGGCCGATTGGATGGCTGGGTGAGAGCAAGTACCCGTGCAGTTTCACCGGGTCGATGATGGCGACGCCGAAGCTCCCCCCAGCCTGTACGACACGGGCATCCCCTACACAGTCGGCTTGATGTTCGGGTTGAGGCGGAAGAAGTTGTCGGGGTCGTACTTCTTCTTCAGCGCTGCCAACCGCTCATAGTTGGCGCCGTAGGCGATGCGAACCCGGTCCTCGTCATCGTGGCTGAGGTCATTGACGTAGACGCCACCACCGGCGAAAGACTGCAGCGCCCTCCAGAAGTCGCGGGCCCAGGCAACGTTCTTCTCGGACTGCGCTGCGTCAAGCCATTGCGAGACGATGACGGGCGCGTACGGGAACCTGCGATGGGGGAAGGCCGTGGCGTCGGAAGCAACTCGGCTGGCAGCACCACTGACCGTCTGAACGAGGACCCCCGACAGCGGCGAGGGCTTGGTCGCCGCGTACTCCGCGAAGACCTCGATGGCCTCGTCGGTGAGAGCTGCGAGAGAGTCGGCCTTCGTGTAGTAGTAGGAGCCGGCAGGAAACCCGCCATCGAAGATGCGTTGCTGGGCCACGTAGGGCATGGGGCCCAGCAGATCCTGTGCTGGAGGACCGAAGGACTTGAGAGGGCGGATGACCTCCTCGCCTTTGTCCGGAGGCCCACTATAGCAGCAGAACAGGGCGACCACCGTCTCGCCACCGGGAGGATCAATGAAGGCGGCGTATGTGGTCAACTCATCGGGGGCGGCCTTGCTGAACTGCCTGTAGAAGCGGAGCACCTCCTTGGCCTTGCCCAAGGAGTAGGCCACCATCCCTCCCAGAATCGTCGGGCCGACGGCGTGGAGCCGATACTCAAAGGAAGTGACGACGCCGAAATTGCCGCTGCCCCCGCGCAGGCCCCAGAAGAGGTCCTGGTTCTCCGTGGCGCTGGCGGTCAGGAAACGACCGTCGGCGAGGACGACATCAGCCGAGATGAGATTGTCAACGGTAAGGCCGTACTTGCTGGACAGCCAGCCAAGGCCGCCACCGAGGGTGAGTCCGGCGATGCCCGTATCGGAGGCAGTACCGCCGGTGGTGGCGAGTCCAAAGGCCTGGGTCTCGTGGTCGAAGTCGATCCACTTGGCTCCCGCCTGAGCCCGGGCGGTGCGGGCAACCGGATCGACACGGATGGCCTTCATGGGAGAGAGGTCGATGACGAGACCTCCGTCACAGACAGAGTGACCGGGGAAGCTGTGACCTCCGCCGCGCACCGCCACTTGCAACCTATTATCCCGGGCGAAGTTCACCGCGCTCACGACGTCGGCGGTCCCGGCACAGCGGACAATCAGGGCTGGCCGTTGGTCAAACATCCCGTTCCAGAGCTTGCGGATCTCGTCGTAGCGCTCGTCGCTTCGTTGGATCAGCTCCCCGCGCAGGGTCGTCTTCAATTTTTCTATGGTGGTATCGTTCAGCATGATGTCCTCCTTTCAGTTGCTTGCGCCCAACGCCGGCATCAGCCGCGGCCGCAGGCCGGCGGCTGGATGCCGAAGTTATGGGCCTCGTTGCTTCGCCCCACGCCGGGCCCGCGCGTCTGACCCTCGCTATCTCAGCTCCTTCCTTAGCTCGTTGAGGAACCGCCAGTCGGTGCCCTGGGCCAGGATTTTATGCGGACTCGACTTGATCATCCCGGCCTCGTGGAGGCGCAGGGCGTAGAAGCGTACGGTGTCCTCGGGGTTGTGCTTGCGCCAATCGGCGTAGTGGATCTGCTGCAGGC
>CAZPYZ010000779.1:0-1899 GCA_964590215.1 uncultured Dehalococcoidia bacterium
GCACCGGCTGCCGCGCCTGCAGCATCGCGTGCAAGGGCTGGTACGACATCCCACCCGGCCCCCTGAAGTACATGCGCGTGTTCCAGTGGGAGGAGGGCAACTTCCCCGATCTCCGTCTGGGCATCCTGGCCGTCAACTGCTACCACTGCGACAACCCGGTGTGTGCGGAGGCCTGTCCCCATCAGGCCATTTTCAAGGAGGAAAAATTCGGCGCCGTCCTGGTGGATCAGGACCGCTGCCGGGGGGAGCGCCGTTGCTGGGAGGCGTGTCCCTACGGCGCCATCGTCTACGCCAGCGACCGCCGCGGCGAGAAAGCCGGGAAGTGCACCATGTGCATCGACCGGCTGGAAGAGGGGCAGGCGCCCATCTGCGTCCTTTCCTGCGACCTGAGGGCTCTTGACTTCGGTCCCATCGAGGAACTGCGAAGAAAGTACGGCGACCTCAACACGCTGGAGGGCCTGCCCGGCGGTGAGCTGACCCATCCCTCGGCGGTGTTCAGGCCCAGGGACGGCAAGAGTCAGCTCACCCCCTGGGACGCAGACAGGGCCCTGGAGCTGTGGCAACAGCGTGGGCCCTATGCCGCGCCCGGACTCCCCCCTACCTTTGCGTCCAAGGAAGATGTGATCAACCCGCCGGCCGGCATCCGGGGCAGGGAGCGCTTGAACCTCAAGCCCCGCACGGCGGAGGATCTCATGGCCGCCACCCGCGACGACGAGTAGAGGAGGAACAGGCGGTATGAGAGCGCGACAGGGCGCACCCACAGCGAACACTCCTCGCGAGGCGGTCGTCGGGAGGCTCAGGGCGCTTCACGAAGCGGAAGAGACGGCCTATACCGGCTGCGTGATCAACTGCGGCGCCGGCCACTGCATTCTGAAGGTGCGCAAGAGGGACGGGGTCATCACCGCCATCGAGCCCGACGACCACTACAACCCCGGCGTGGGCCGGGAGGACGCGGTGCTCTCCGACCTGGACCTCGTCAAGAACCGCCTCCAGCTTCGCGGCTGTCCCATGGCCTGGATGTGGCACAAGCTGACTTCGGCGCCGGACCGCATCCTCCATCCCTTGAAGCGCGTCGAGGGGAGCCGCCGTGGCGAGGGGAGGTACGAGCGCATCGGCTGGGACGAGGCGCTCGACCTGGTGGCCAACAAGATGAAGGAGATGGTGGAGAAGCACGGCCCCTACTCCATCACCACCGCCTACCAGCCGAGCCCTCACCTGGAGCGCCTCTTCGGGCTCTGGGGGGCGGGCGTAGAGGGATGGGGCTGGTGCTCCATGGATCCGGAGCGCCTCTCGGTGCACCTGATGGCGGGCGTGCCGGGGTGGGCCTATGCCCAGAGCTCCAACGACATGGCCGATCTGCTCATGAACACCCAGATGGTGGTGCTCTGGGGCTTCGAGCCCACCGTTTGTCATCTGGGCCCGGGGCACCAGCTGGCGTACTTCATCCGCATGACCCGGGAGCGGGGCAAGCCCGTCATCTGCATCGACCCCCGCTACACCGTGGCCGCCGAGGTCCTGGCAGACCAGTGGATCCCCATCAAGCCGGGCACGGATATCGCCATGATGCTGGCCGTGGCCCACGTCCTGATAACCGAAGAGCTGTACAGCAAGGAGTTCGTGGACAAATACCTGGACGCCAGAGGATTCGGGGAATGGCGGGACTACATCCTGGGGATCAAGGACGGGGTGGAGAAGACGCCCGAGTGGGCCGAGAAGATATGCGCCGTGCCGGCCGAGACTATTCGCGGCTTCGCCCGGCTGTACGCCTCGAAGAAGCCCACCTGGCTCTGGAAGGGGTGGGGGGTGGCGCGCAAGAGCCGGGGAGAGAACGTCGCGCGGGCGGCGGCCGCCCTTCAGGCCATCATGGGCTACTGGGGCGTGGCCGGCGGCTCGGTGCCC
>CAZPYZ010000780.1:0-1896 GCA_964590215.1 uncultured Dehalococcoidia bacterium
GCGCCAGCTCATGCAGCTCCGCCGTCTCCTGCGCGAGGGGATTGCGTTCGCCGACGAAGCGATGCAGATCGCCGATGCGGTCGGCCAGGCATTCACGCTCACCTCGGTGAGCCGCGGCATCGGCCGTCTCCACATTCACAAAGGGGATCTCCCGAAGGCCATCACCGTGCTGGAGCGTGGCCTCAGGATCTGCCGGGACCATGATGTGCCGATCTTCTCGCTGCTGATCGCATCGCACTTGGGGTACGCCTACGCCGTGTCCGGACGGACGGACGAGGCCCTGCCGCTGCTCGACCAGGCTCGGGAGGAGGCTGGGGCTGAGCGAGTCCAGGGCTACCCCTCCCTCTCCCTAGCCTGCCTGGGTGATGCCTATCTGCACCTCGGCCGCCTCGAGGTTGCGGCGCGGTTGGGCGCAGCGGCCCTCCGCCTGTGCCGCGAGCGCAAGGAGCGGGGCCACGAGGCGTGGGCCATACGCCTTCTGGGCGACGTGGCCTCCCATTCCGATGCCCCTGACGCCGAGACAGCAGGGGGCCACTACCGGGAGGCCATGGCGCTGGCCGAAGAACTCGGGATGCGCCCTCTTCAGGCCCACTGCCACCTCGGCCTCGGCACCCTGTACGCCAAGGTGGGACGGCGGGAGGAGGCGCGCTCTGAACTGGCCGCCGCCATCGACCTGTACCGCTCCATGGAGATGACCTTCTGGCTCTCCCGGGCCGAGGCCGCCCTGGCGAAGGTATCCGGCTGATGCGCTGCCCGCGGTGCCGCCGGGCCAAAAATCCAGCGGCGCCTGCGGCCAGGCCCACAGGGCGCTTTATTCTCAGGGCCACGGCTTCTTCGGGGACGTACCAGAAGGCTGGGGCTCATTACATATCCACAGGGGCATCAGGTCCGCCCGGGTGGCTCCCCGTCAGGGTTGTCTTCCCCACGTCTCGGTGTTACGATGGTGGCAAAAGGGTAGGACTGGAGGCACGGCAATGAAGACCCTCTCGGTGAAAATTCCCTCAACTCTCGACGCACGGCTCACGGCCCTGGCGAGGCAGACCGGGGCCACGAAGTCCGACCTGGTGCGAAAGGCGCTGGAGGATCTTCTCTCGCGAAACGGCAGGCGGCCGGCCGTTTCCGCGCTGGATCTGGCCCGGGACCTCGTTGGCTGTGCCCCGGGCCCGCGCGACCTTTCGTACAACCCGCGGCACATGCGCGGCTTCGGCCGATGAGAGATCGCCCGCTGGCGGACACCGGACCCCTCGTAGCCCTCCTGAATCCGAGGGATCGATACCATCAGTGGGCTAGGTCCATGTTCCAACAGATCACAAGCCCGGTGTGGACCTGCGAACCTGTCGTCACGGAAGCCTGCTTTCTCCTTCGCCATAGCGTGCCCGGGGTCCTGGCCGTGTTGGAGCTGTTCGGTCGCGGCATCCTGCAAACGCCCTTCCACCTCGATGAGGAGGTCGAAGTCATCCAGGCCTCCCTCAAACGGTACGCGAGCGTACCCATGTCCCTGGCCGACGCCTGCCTCGTCCGGATGGTCGAGCAGCATCCCAGCAGCCGCCTGCTGACCCTTGATCGTCATTTCCGCATCTACCGCACGGGGGACCGGCGCGTCATCCCCACCGCGATGCCGCCGGACTTGTAGCCCCGCAGGGCGCGGACTGCCATGTGCTGGCCGCAAGTCACCGCAGGCCCCGAGCCTTGACATCCCGGAAACGCTTTTGATATGAACATCCAACGTCTTTTGCCGTCAAAGCACCAACGGAGGGCCGGGGGGGGATCGGCTGCGCTGGGACGGCCAGTGCCACCGCAGAGGAGGGAGGGACGCTAATGAGGATGCGAACGTGGACAGGGTTGATGGCTGCGGGGTTGGTGTGGGAGTCGGCTCCTCTTCCTCCTCTTCAAAGG
>CAZPYZ010000781.1:0-1887 GCA_964590215.1 uncultured Dehalococcoidia bacterium
TGTAGTGGCAGGCGGCCTGCTCGCTGGCCGGGATGAAGGTTTTCTCCGGGTTCTGCTGTCGCATGCGGTACAGAATGCCGGTCTCGGTGGCGATGATGAACGTCTTCGCCGGGGAGCTGCGCACGTACTTCACCATCCCTTCCGTGGACAGGATCTGGTCGGCCAAGTCCATTTGCTTCGTCAGACACCCGCATTCCGGATGCATGAGGAACTCGGCTTCCGGGTGCTCATCCCGCAGCGCGTCAACCCGCTCCGGCAGGATCACCGCATGCGCCGGGCAATAGCCCTTCCACAGGTGGATGTTTCGCTTCGTCTTCGCCTTGATGTAGGTCCCGAGATAGTAGTCAGGGACAAAGAGGATCTCCTTGTCGGCGGGGATGTGCTCGACGACCTTCACGGCGTTGGTCGAGGTGCAGCAGTAGTCGGATTCCGCCTTCACCGCGGCGGAGGTGTTGATGTAGCAGAGGACCACCCCGTCCGGATGCGCGGCGCGCCACTGCCGGATCTGCTGCGAGACGACCATGTCGGCCAGCGCGCAGCCCGCGCCGAGGTCCGGCATCAGGACGGTCTTGGTCGGGTTGAGCATGGCGGCGGTTTCCGCCATGAAGTGGACCCCGCAGAAGAGGATGATGTCGGCGTCGGTGGTCTTGGCGTACCGGGCGAGGTTGAGCGAGTCGCCCACAAAATCCGCGACGTCCTGGATCGCCCCTTCCTGGTAGTTGTGGGCGAGGAGGACGGCATGGCGCTCCCGCGCCAGCTGCCGGGCCTTCTCCTTGAGCAGGGCGTAGTGCGCCGGTTCATGGCCGTTCATCGAATGGCCATTCGTCCCATTCGTCGTCTGAGGCAGCACGCTGAGATCGCTCATCGGTTCTAGAAGGGAACGATGATCCCTTTCTCCTGCAGTTTGATGACCCGCGTCTCGGCAAACGCATAGAGCCGGGCCGGTCGCCGGCGCCCTTCCACTTTTTGCTCCTTCGTGTTCCGCAGAATCCCCAGCTGCAGCATCTTCTTCCGGAAATTCCGCTTGTCCAGCCGCTGGCCCAGAATCACCTCGTAGGCCCGCTGCAGCTCCGACAAGGTGAATTTCTTCGGCAGCAGCTGAAACGCGACGCTCGTATAGTTCACCTTGTTCCGCAGCCGCTCCAGCGCCATGCCGATAATTTTTCGATGGTCAAAAGCCAGGGTCGGCAGGCGGGTGACCGCAAACCACCTCGCGCTTGCCTGCGCGGCCCGGGCTTTCACCTGGAACTGCCCCCAGTCCACCACCGCGTAATAGCTGACGCTGATCACGCGGCCCCGCGGGTCGCGGTCCAGGTCACCGAAGGTGTAGAGCTGTTCCAGATACACGGTGGTGATGCCGGTTTCCTCCTGCAGTTCGCGGAGGGCCGCCTCATCCACCG
Organism: uncultured Dehalococcoidia bacterium; assembly: GCA_964590215.1. Classification (GTDB taxonomy): domain Bacteria; phylum Chloroflexota; class Dehalococcoidia; order SHYD01; family SHYD01; genus CAZPYZ01. The sequence continues at coordinate 1,401 of CAZPYZ010000781.1, forward strand.
ATTCGTGGCGGCGGACGAACCCGCCCGGCAGCGACCACCAGCCTCGGAAGGGCGGGGCGGTGCGCTTGACGAGCAGGACCTTCAGCGATTCATCCCGAATGGTAAAGAGCACGACGTCCGCCGCCAGGGCGTGCAGGCTGCCCAGCCCCTGTGCGGGGGGCCGCGGAGCCGCGCCACGCCGTTTGAGCCTGGAAAACCCGTTCTCCATGAGCAAGTGTATTTCCTACACTTCAAAATATAGTGTATCCGATACACCTTGTCAAGGGAAAAGAAGCGTGCTAAGATGCTCCACCAATGACGCGCGCGCAGGAAGAGGCCTATGTGTGCGGGATGGATCCGGAGAAGACCGACCCCCAATTTTTTTCCCAGCATCTCGCGGCCTACGCCTTCACGCGGCCCCATGCGGCCGGCAAGCGGGTGCTGGAGGTCGGTTTCGGGGAGGGGTACGGCTCCGACTATCTGGCCCAGGTCGCGCAGGAGGTGACCG
>CAZPYZ010000782.1:0-1878 GCA_964590215.1 uncultured Dehalococcoidia bacterium
CCAGGATAGGAACTGCGGGCCTAAACATAGCCAATTTAAGTTGGTTCAGCACTAGTCCTCCGGCGGGAAAAGGCGCTGGATGCCCTGGAGGTGCAGGTCGAGGCGCGGGCCGACCTTCAGGCCGCGGGCCCAGCGGCCGTGGCAAGCCTGGCCGCCCAGATTCGCCGGAAGCTCCACGAGGTGCTGGGGCTCACGGTGGAGGTCACCGTCCTTCCCCCAAGACTCTGGAGCGGAGCGTCGGCAAGGCCCAACGGGTGCGGTACCTCCGGACCCAGGGGTGATCACGCCAGGGGTGATCGCGCTTTCATCTGTCCCCAACCATGCGGTAGGGAAAGACATATTGCCATGGCAGCCCCAGAGGACGACACCAGGCGCGTGGGGCGAGCCTCCCACCGCTAGGGAGCGTTGGCCGGCGTCCGCGGGAAGAAGCGACGCCGCCGGCTCGAGGCGTGTAAAATGAAGGTCGGATGGGCAAACTGAGCAACAAGCTCCGCTGGGTCATTGGGCTGGGGCTCCTGGCCATCCTGTTAGGCTTAACAATCTGGCGGGTCGCCCTGGGTTCTCCCGCTTATCTCTTCCTCCTTCGCCTCCATAAGGATCCTGTCTATCTCCAGGAGACCCTCCGGTCCTGGGGGTGGCTGGCGCCGGCGGTCTTCATCGCCATCCAGGCGCTCCAGGTGCTCCTCTCCCCGGTCCCCGGCGAGGCCACAGGCATCCTAGGCGGCTTCCTCTTCGGCCTGGGCCTGGGGTTCGTCTACTCAACCGTCGGCCTCACCCTCGGGACCATGGCGGCCTTCTGGGTCGGTCGCTGGGTGGGGGCCAGGTTCGTGCGTCGGTATGTTGCAGACCATGTCTGGGAGCGACTGGGATTTATTGTCGAGGCCGAAGGAGCGATCCTGGCCTTCGTCATCTACCTGATCCCTGGGTTCCCCAAGGACATTGTCTCCTACCTTTTCGGAATCAGCCCCATGCCGGCCTGGGTCTTTGCCCTGGTCTCGACCCTTGGTCGACTGCCGGGCACGTGGGTCCTCTCCGCCCAGGGGTCTAAGACGGCCGCCGGGCAATATGTCCAGCTTGCCCTGCTCACGGCCTTGGTGGCGGCAGTAGCGATCCCACTCTACTATTATCGGCACCGGATCGTGGGGTGGCTCCATCGAGGAGCTACACAAACCGGAAATAAGACTTGACAGCCCGCCGGGGGATTCGTAAAGTAGCGTTTACTTTGTCGAGGAGGCGATAGCCGGTGGACGAGGTAGGCGCGAGGAGCGCGCAGGGCTGGCGGGGCGATTTTTTCTACTTTGCCCACGTCTGCCCACCGGCTCTCAGGCGGTAAGGGATACCAAAGAGCCACGGGCGGACGGATCGCCGGCCCGTGGCGAAGGAGCGCAGCGGCCGCGGGCCACGGGTTCGCGGCCGTTTTCTTTCGCCGTGGCGGGGAGGGGGAGATGATCATCGTGCTGAAACCGAGTGCCAGCGACCAGGACATCGCGGACGTGTCGCGTCGCATCGAGGCGATGGGCTACCGTGCCCACGTAAGCCGCGGCGAGGCCCGGACGATCGTCGGCGCGATCGGCGACGATCGGGGGAAGGAACGTCTCCAGGCGCTCGAGTCCCTGGAGTGCGTCGAGGCGGTCGTCAGGATCCTCCAGCCCTTTAAGCTCGCGAGCCGCGAAGTCCATCCGGATGGAACCCAGGTTCGGGTGGACGGAGTCGTAATCGGCGGTCAGAAGGTGGTCGTGATGGCTGGCCCGTGCTCGGTAGAATCGCGGGAGCAGCTCCTGTCGGTGGCGCGCGAGGCCAAGGCGGCGGGGGCCGCGATTCTCCGGGGAGGGGCCCTGTCTCTTATACACATCTGACGCTGCCGACGATCTTACGCGT
>CAZPYZ010000783.1:0-1877 GCA_964590215.1 uncultured Dehalococcoidia bacterium
CTTGCAGGATTACGCGTCGGCTCGGGATCTGTGGGAGGACAGCCTGCGCAGGTATCGCGGGCTTGGTGAGGAGGCCAGCATAGGGACCGCCCTCGGCGCCCTGGGGCGTGTGGCCCTCAACCTCGGCGAGGCTGGGCGTGCGATGGACCTGCTAGAGCAGAGCATGGCCATCTGGCGCCGATTGGCGGATGACGGGCACATCGCCGAGACGTTGCACTCCCTCGGGGAAGCGGCGGAGAGGGAGGGAGATGCGACCGCGGCGCGAGAGGCATGGGAGGAGAGCCTGGCCACGTTTCGCCGTCTGGGCGATCGCAGGGGCGTGTCCGACGCCCTGGACAGCCTGGCGCAGTTGGATCAGGAAGAAGGGGACCATCAAGCCGCACGGGCCCGATGGCAAGAAAGCATTGCGTTGTTGCGGGACCTAGGGCACCACGCCGACGCCGCGGCCGCTCAGACCCGGCTGGAAGGTCTCACCGCCCTTGAGGAGCACCAAGGAGCGCCTCGGGAGCATTAGTGGATCCCACGACTCCCGGCGTAACCTTTGCTATACTCCGCAGGTCAGAGGCGGCTGTACCGATTCGCCGCGTCTGACCGAGCGACCTTGAAGGAGGAAATGATGGCAGAGATTCCCCGCCTGAACGGAATAATCAAGGCTCTGGAAGAGGGCCAAGTGGCGTTCATCGGTTCGGGGCCAGCCGATGGGGTGGCCGGCGTCAATCAGCCGTACGACGGCCTCAATTTCGAGGCGGAGCACGCGCCCTACGACATATCGGGGCTTGTGGAGAGCCTGCAATCTCTGCTGGACCGCCGCCAGATCGCAACCCGGGGCACCATCGCCCCGACGGCCACGCCCATCGTGCGGATACCACCGAATGCCGGCCAGAGCAACTGGGTCGCCAAGCAGGTCCTGGACATCGGCTTCTACGGCATCATATGGCCTCACATAGATACCGTGGAAGAGGCCTACAACGCCGTGGCTGCGATGCGGTATCCAAAGCGAGAGGAGCACCCGCTGCGGGAGCCCTTCGGACGGCGGGGAGACGCCCCGAACAGGGCCGCCACCTATTGGGGGGTGACGCAACAGGAGTACTACGCCCGCGCCGACCTGTGGCCGCTGGACCCTAACGGGGAGATCATCTGCTGCATGATGATCGAGAGCCCCAAGGGGATCGAGAACCTCCCGAAGATACTGGAAGAGGTGCCGGGCATTGGCGCGATATTTACCGGCGAGGGTGACCTCTCTCAAGAGCTTGGCGTCCCCCGCCAGTATGAACATCCGGACGTGCTGGCAGGGGTGCGGGAGATCCTGGACATCTGCAAAGCCCATGATGTTCCCAATGGCTGGTACCATACGACCCTGGACAATGTGGAACGCATCGTGGCCGATGGCTATCGCCTCATCATGGCGCCTTCGTCACGGAGCTATGCGGTGCTGCAGAAGGGGCGGGCCGCCGCGGGAAGGAAGTAAACACGGGAAGTGAGGACAGAAGGGAATGAGGAAGTGAGGAAATGAGGAAAGAGGGCCCCTCTCCCCCCTAACAACTGAATTCCTTACTTCCTGCCTTCGTAGACAAGGAGGCCACAACCATGGTTATCGACATCCACAACCATTTCACCACCGTCCCAGCCCCGGTGCGGGCGTACCGGCAGGCGATGCTCAAGGAGGAGCACCCCCAGCCCTTCGACACCAGCGTGGTTAGCGATGACGACATCCGCAACGCGGTGGTGCCGCAGCAGATCAAGCACATGGCGGACGGGGGGATAGACCGCCTTGTCTTCTCACCCACCGCGGGCGCGATGGGCCATCCCGACGGGACCCCGCTGCACAGCCTCTACTGGTCGCGGGCCTGCAACGACATGATCAACCGGGCGGGCAA
>CAZPYZ010000784.1:0-1866 GCA_964590215.1 uncultured Dehalococcoidia bacterium
AAAGGACGACAAGACCTACCCCTACCTGAAGGTCGACCTGACCGAAGAGTTCCCTCGGATTTACATCACACGCCGGGCGGGCCAGGACGGCGCCCGCTACTTCGGCCCCTTCGCCACCGCTGGCACGGTCCGCCAGACGATGGACCTGGTCAAACGTTTGTTCCCTTACCGTTCCTGCACCAAGGTTATCACCGGCTCCGACCCCCGGCCCTGCCTGGAGTACTACATAAACCGGTGCGTGGCTCCCTGCACCGGCTACGCCAGCCGGGAAGATTACGCCAAGGTGATTCAGCAGGTCATTTTATTTATGGAGGGCGATACGGAGGCTGTCACCCAGGACCTGCAGCAAAATATGCAGCAGGCGGCGGAAAGGCTGGAGTTCGAGCGGGCCGCAGTCCTACGCGACCGGATCCGCGCCGTCGAGCGGGTCGCCGAGGAGCAGCGGATCAAGGTTGACAAAAATTCCAAACCCGTCAGTGACATGGATATGATTGCCTCAGCCCAGGGCAGCAACGAGGCGTGGGTGGAGGTTTTCTTCATCCGGCACAACAAGCTCATCGGCCGGGACCACTTTTTCATGGAAGGCACGCAGGATGATACCCCCAGCCACATCCTGGGCCAGTTCATCAAGCAGTTCTACCAGTCGGCTTCGGAAATTCCCCCTCGCATCCTGGTGCAACATCTCTTGGAGGACGGGGAGTTGGTCCGGGATTGGCTGCGCGGCCTGCGCGGCGGCGCAGTCGAGCTGACCCGCCCCCAACGGGGAGTCCACAAGCAACTGATGATCGTGGTAGCGGAGAACGCCGCCCAGGGATTGGCTCAACACCGGGTCAAGTGGTTGGACAATACCGATGCCATCCAGCAGGCCCTGGCCGAGCTCCAGGAAGAGCTAAGCTTGCCGGCGCCGGTGCACCGCATGGAGTGCTACGACATTTCTCACATCCAGGGGAGCAACGCCGTGGGCAGCATGGTGGTTTTCGAGGACGGGAGGTCCAAACCGGCCCATTACCGCCGTTTCAAGGTCAAGTCCGTGGAGGGCGTAGACGATTACGAAAGCATTCGCGAGGTGCTGCGCCGCCGCTTCAAGCGCCTGGCCAGCGTTCGCGCCTCCGCGCCGGAGAGCAACGGCGTCCCAAGCCGCTCCGCCGCCGATGCTTGGGGCACCATGCCGGACCTAGTGCTGATAGATGGAGGCAAAGGACAGCTCTCCGCCGCGCTGGAGGTGTTTCTGGAGATGGGGTTGGATGACCTTCCCCTGGCCTCCTTGGCCAAAGAGAACGAGTGGCTGTTCGTGCCTCACACTCCTGAGCCCATCGTCCTGCCCAGGAACTCCCAGGCATTGTATCTGGTGCAGCGTCTCCGCGACGAAGCCCACCGGTTCGCCATTACCTACCACCGTAACCTCCGGAGCAAGAGCAGCCTCCGCTCGCCCATCGACCTGGTCACGGGCATTGGCCCGAAGCGCAAACGGATGCTGCTACGGCGCTTCGGCTCGTTGCAGGGCATCAAAGAGGCGTCGGTGGATGACATCGCCGCCGTGCCGGGTATGACCCGTTCCATCGCTGTCCGCCTCAAGCAGACCCTTTAGCCGCACCCGAGGTCTACCCCCCGGCGTACACTTGTACCAGTTGCTGCCTTGATTCACCAGTGCGAGTGGGGTACCATACGTTCAAATGGTGCTTCAGGCACAGGTGTGACCCATGGTCAAGGTCTCCATCATTCTACCCAACAAAGCACAAATTTCCTTCGAGTCCGAGGAATCTGAGGTAATCCACGAAATTGTGGAAATGGTGCTGCGAGACCTGCCCAGGGAACTGATGCAGTCCCCGCCGCCGGTTGACGGCGCCCTGGGCCGGCCGGGAGGCG
>CAZPYZ010000785.1:0-1862 GCA_964590215.1 uncultured Dehalococcoidia bacterium
GGGCAGCCGGTTTTACGACTTCGACGAGGCCCGTATCGCCCATGGCGCTGGCCTCATCGATTTGCAGGCCCGGATCCAGGTGCGCCATATAGCGGACAGTGAAGACTGGGTGGAGACCACCCTGGGCCGTATGATTTTCAGCGATATCTTGCCCCCGGGCATTGGTTTTCAGAACCGGCTAATGGACCGTGGGGAGCTTAAAGATTTGACGGCCCAGCTATATCGGCGGTTCAACAGCGAAGAGACGGCGATGGTGCTGGACAAGATTAAGCACCTCGGCTTCCATTACGCCACCATCTCCGGAATCACCATCGGCATTAACGACATTCAGGTATCGCCCAAAAAGGCGGAAGTCCTAAACCAGGCCACCCAACTGGTTAACAGCTACGAAGAGCAATACCTATCCGGGCTGATGTCCGAAGAGGAGCGTTACACTCACACGGTGGAAGCCTGGACTCGAGCCTCCGACCAGACGGAGGAGTTGGTACGCGAAGACCTGCTCGGCTACGGCGGCATCGCCATCATGGCCCTATCGGGAGCTAAAGGTAACATCTCCCAGATTAAGCAGATGGCCGGAATGCGCGGCCTGATGAGCAACCCTAAGGGGCGAATTATCGACTTGCCCATTAAGTCCAGTTTTCGCGAGGGCCTCACGGCGCTGGAGTATTTCATCTCCACCCACGGGGCTCGGAAGGGGCTGGCAGATACCGCCTTGCGCACGGCCGATAGTGGGTACCTGACCCGACGGCTAATCGACGTGGCGCAAGAGGTTATCGTGTTGGAAAGGGATTGTGGTGCCCTGGAAGGGTTCCGGGTGCAACACCGCCCCGACGATCCCCTCCAGTCATCCCTGCAAGAACGTATCCTGGGCCGGATGGCGGCGGATACTGTGGTCCATCCTCAGAGTGGCGAGATAATCGTGGAGCGTAATCAGGAGATCGACGAAGCCATTGCTCAGCGGATTGTGGAGGCAGGTGTAACCGAGGTGCCCGTCCGATCTCCGCTGACCTGTGAGTCCCATCGCGGCGTTTGTCAGATGTGCTATGGGCGGCTTCCCGCTACCGGAGAACTGGTCCAGGAAGGCCAAAGCGTCGGCATCATCGCGGCCCAAAGCATCGGAGAGCCGGGCACCCAGTTGACCATGCGCACCTTCCACACTGGGGGCATTGCCGGCCTGGACATCACCAGCGGCTTGCCGCGTGTCGAGGAGCTGTGCGAGGCCCGGGTCCCCAAGGGGGCAGCCATACTGGCCGACATCGACGGGGCGGTGGAGATTGAGGGGGGCGAGGAAGGGCGGCATCTGCGAGTGATCAGCCGGGAGGAGTTCCGCGAAGAATATACTCTCCCGGAGAACGCTCAGTGGTTGGTAGAAGAAGGGGAGTATGTGGAGCCGGGGACGATTCTGGCCCGGACTCAGCCGGTCCTCACCGGCCCGGATGGCGCGAACGAGGAGTCCCAGCCTCAACCTGCCCAGGAGGTAGTGGCCAACATCGCAGGTCGGGTCGCCCTGAGCCCCAAGGGCCTTTCCTTGGTTTGGGAGGATGTAGAAGACCGGGACCACCTTATTCCAGCCTCGGCCCACATCCTGGTCAGCCACGGCGCCCTGGTCAAAGCTGGCGATGCCCTTACCGCCGGGCCGCTAAACCCCCACGACATCCTGCGGATCCGGGGCAAGGAAGAGCTTCAGCGGTACCTTGTGGACGAGGTGCAGCAGGTGTACCGCTCCCAGGGAGTGAGCATCCACGACAAGCACATCGAGATAATCCTGCGGCAGATGCTGCACCGGGTTCAGGTGGAGTCTACCGGCGATTCAGATTTCATCCCCGGTCAGATGGTGGACAAGTCCGAGTTCCAGGAGAAAA
>CAZPYZ010000786.1:0-1853 GCA_964590215.1 uncultured Dehalococcoidia bacterium
ATGGCTAAAATCCTCCTCCTGGCCAAGGAAGACGAGGAGCAGCGGGGGCTCCTGGCCGAGCTGCGGCGTGGGGATCATGTGTGCGCGCTAAAAGAGGGAGTGGAGGAAGCCCTTACGGCGCTGGAGCAGGACTCGCCAGACCTCCTCCTGGTAGCAGCGACCCAGGGACGCTACGCCCCCCGTGACCTGAAGGAGCTGGTGCAGGCCTGCGGCGGCAATTCCCGCATCCCCCTGCTGGTATTGCTCACCCAGGATCAGTTGGAGCGCTACGACTTCTCAATAGGCCTGGACGACTTCCAGGTGACCCCTTGCCGCCCTTACGAGCTGGCTGCCAGGGTGCAACAGGCGCTCTGGCGGGTGGGAAAGATGCCGAGAGAGGACCAGGAGGTCCTGCGGTGCGGAGATCTGCTCATCGATACCAGCCGGTATGAAGTGTACGTCGCCGGCCGGCCGGCGGAGTTGACCTTCAAGGAATACGAACTGCTTCGGTTCTTGGCGACGAACCAAGACAAGGTGTTTACCCGAGAGATGCTGCTGAACCGGGTGTGGGGGTATGACTACTTCGGTGGCGCCCGCACGGTGGATGTCCACATTCGGAGGCTGCGGAGCAAGATCGAAGACAAGGACCACCTGTTCATCGAGACAGTCCGCAACGTTGGCTACCGGTTCCGGCCTTCGTCGCCCGCGGGGTAGAGGCGGAAGGGAGAAGGCCGTAAGCGGAAGGCGGAAGGCAGTTAGGGAGCCGTTCCCCGGTAGCCACCACCCCGTCGCCTGCGTTCCGTCAACCTTGCCTGCCGCTCACCAGCCACTCCATTTGCTTCCGCTCGAGCCAGGCAGGGCTGAGCCTTACCAGTGTGTCTCTCAACGCACAAGCCACCGGGTTGCTCCACTGGGACACCCAGCCGAAGCGCCAGGAAAGGTCCGTAATCAAAGCGGTCCGGGGGCGGCGGCTCTCCTCATAAAGCCGGAGGGCGGAGCTGGAGTCCTCGCGCTCCCTGAGGCAGCCGGCTAAGATCACCGCGTCCTCGATAGCCTGACATGCGCCCATCCCGAGATTCGGCGTCGCCGGGTGGGCGGCGTCACCGAGGAGGGTAACCCGACCGATGCCCCACCGGCAGGCCCGCTTGCGATCGTAGATATCATTCCGAAGGATCGCCTCCTCATCTGTGGCGGCGATGAGGTCCCGAGCGGGGGCGTGCCAGCCGGCGGTCACGCGGAGGACGTCGGCCTTCCGACCCAAGGCGGCATCCCGCCCACCCTCTGGAGCATTCTCTGTCGCCCACCAAAGCGTGCGCCCGGCACCAAGGGGCCCAAAGCCGAAGCGGGCGCCCCGGCCCCAGGACTCGGTGAGGACCCCAGCGGACACGTCGATATCGGCGATCCCCCGCCAACAGGTGTAGCCGGCATACCGGAGTCCGTCGCCGATGAGCTGTCTTCGGGCGGTCGAGTGCAGGCCGTCTGCGGCGATCAACAGGTCGCCGCGCTCGGTTCCACCGTCCTCGAAGTGAGCGGTGACCCCGTCCTCGCCCTGCTCGAGATGGGTAAACACCCGGCCAAGGCGCAGCTCCTTGGGGGGGAGGGCATCCGCCAGCGCTTGCTGCAGAGAAGCGCGATGGATGCAGATACTGTCCTCGCCATGCCGCGCCGCCAGCCAGCCGATGTCGAGGTCGCTCAACACCTTTCCATCAGAAGACCGGAGTTGCGTGCGCCGAACAGGCGCGCCCGCAGTCCCGACCGTGTTTGCCACACCCAGGCGTCGCAGCAGCCGCATGGCGCCTGCCCACAGCAGGAGTCCTGCCCCTATTTCCCGGAGCTCGGGCGTCTGCTCAAAAACAACCGCGTCGATCCCGGCC
>CAZPYZ010000787.1:0-1850 GCA_964590215.1 uncultured Dehalococcoidia bacterium
TCAATGATTAGTACGACCGGCGCAGCGAAGGCCGTCATCTCGGCCGACTCCCACGTGGTGGAGGCGGCTGATTTCATGGAGCGACTGCTCCCCACCAGTTTCCGCAGCCGCGCTCCCCGTTTTCCCGAGGAGCGCATCGGCGAGAACCACCAGGCCCATCCCGGCGGCCGGGACCCCGGCAAGCGGATCGCGGAGATGGAGGCCGACGGGGTAAACGCCGAGGTCATCTATCCCAGCTACCCCATGCGCCTCTACAGCATGGGACCGCAAGACGCCGACTTGCAGCAGGCCTGCTTCCGGGCCTACAACGACTGGCTGGTGGAGTACTGCTCCGTCGCGCCGGAGCGGATCATCGGCATCGGCCTGGTCTCTACCTACGACATCGAGGCGGCCACCAGGGAGATGGAGCGCTGCAAGGCGAACGGGCTGCGGGGCGCCATGATCTGGCTCTGTCCGCCACCCGAGCTCCCCTTCCATTCAAACCACTATGACCCCTTCTGGGCGGCAGCTCAGGAGTTGCAGGTCCCGATCAACCTCCACACCTCCACGGGCCTGGGGGAGGCAGGCCGGAGGTACCCAGGCCGCACCTATGACCGAGTGGGCATCGAGCGCTACCGGTCCGGCAACTACGGTCAGCTCGATATCAGCAACAGCCTCTTCGACATCATCTTCTCAGGAGTCCTGGAGCGCTTCCCGCGCCTCAAGATAGTGCTGGTCGAAACCGACATCGGCTGGATACCGTTTCGATTGCAGAAATGGGACCAGGCCGTGGCCAAGCATTCCGAAAACACCACCTTGCCCATCACCATGGCGCCCAGCCTGTACTTCAACCGCCAGGTCTACGCCACCTTCATCAACGACTGGACAGGCGCCAAGATGCTGTCCTGGTGGGGGCAGGACAACTGCATGTGGTCCAATGACTTCCCCCATCCCGCCTCTTCGTGGCCCAACTCGCGGGAGATCATCGCCTCCACCCTCGGCCACCTGACCCCTGAGGTACGGGACAAGGTGGTGCGAGGTAACGTCGCCAAGCTATATAACATCCCGATCTAAGGAAGTAAGGAAATGAGGAAATGAGGGCGATGGGCCTCCCTTACTTCCTTACTTCCTAAATTCCTAGCCAGGTGCATCTGAAAAGCCCGGCGAACGTAGTACGTGGTACGTAGTGAGTAGGGAAGTGCCCCCGCCTACGCACCACGCACCACTCACAACGTGAACGATATTTGCGTTAGCTCGCCAGTAGCTTCTAACTTCCTCACAGAAGGAGGCGCAGCCATGAACTGCGATCTGGTAATCAAGGACGCCATGGTGGTGGACGGGTCCGGCATGCCGCGGTACGCGGCGGACGTGGCCGTCTCGGACGGCCGCATCGCCGAGATAGGCCGCGTCACCGGACCCGCCAAGCGAATGATCCAGGCGGGCGGCCTCGCCCTCGCACCGGGGTTCATCGATTTCCACACCCACTTGGACGCCCAGCTGACCTGGGACCCATTGGGGCGGTCCTCCCCCGAGCACGGCGTTACAACGGTCATCACCGGCAACTGCGGCCTGACCTTGATGCCATGCAAGCCTGGCGACGAGAGCGACCTCATCGGCAATTTCGTGCGGGTGGAGGCTATCCCCCGGGCCGTGCTGGAGACGGTGGACTGGAAATGGGGCAGCGTCTCGGACTATCACCGGGCTTTGCAGCAGCGGCTGGGCATAAACGTAGCCGGCTATGTGGGCCACAACGCGATCCGCTGGTACGTCATGGGTCCTGCCGCGGCGGAGCGGGAGGCCACCGACGACGAGATCACGGCGATGCAGCAGGTGGTGCGCGAGGCCATGGCCGACGGCGCTATCGGCATCTC
>CAZPYZ010000788.1:0-1847 GCA_964590215.1 uncultured Dehalococcoidia bacterium
TGTTCCTATCGTCCGGATACCCGGTTCGCAGCGTGGTCGACTGGCGAAACGGCAACATTTGAATGCGCTTTTGTGCTGCGGGAGCGGAAGGGAGCCAGAAAGGCAGGTGACAAGACTCCGAGTTCAATCCGTCGGAAGCGCGTCGGAGGAATGCGCCCGGGGAGGGCACGCGGCCGTTGGCTTCGCTGGCTCGCAGGAGCTGTGCACTGGCTCCCTGGAAGGGCTCCTGCAATACCGCCGGCGCGAGATCGCAACCCATCCTGAGAGAAGGCGGCGCCTGGGCTCCTGCAATCAGCGGCCATAGTATGGCCAGCAGCGCCAGAACAGAGCGTGGAGAAAGCATAGCCGCACGGATCACGAGAGGCGGTTGACTCGGAAATTATCTTCAATGTACGGATCGCTCGAGGCGTCGCAACCCCTCTCAGCGATTTCGGAATAGGGGGCCGATGGGGCGTATGGGAGAGTGGGTAGGGCGTTGACGCGCAGGGACTTGGCCTGTGAGGGGTGGGCACCGGGTTGAGAAGTGCCCAATTTCGCGTGGACGGCGGTGGACTCCGGCGCGGAGGGAAAGAGCCCCCCGCGGCGTCAGGGGGCACCGGGTTGGGAAGGGGGACGCGCAGCGGCTGCGGGCGCGCGCCTCAGCTGGTGTCGTAATAGCTGCGGCTGACGCGCAGGTGGAGCCAGAGCAGGCGGCAGAGTTCGATGGCACTGGGCGGGGCGTGGTTGCCGCGGTGCAGATGGCGCAAGCGGTAGAGCCGTTCGATGCAGAGGGCGAGGCAGGTGAGCAGCGTGTGCAGGAGGATGCTGTTGGGCTCGTGGTGGGGGATGTGTTGGAGGCCGTAGCGGTTCTTGGCGTCATTGAAGCCCTGGTTCTCGATCTCCCAGCGGCTCTTGCGCATGTAGAAGAGGGCCCGTGACCCGACGGCGCGCGGGGAAAAGGTGGTGTAGCAGTATGCTTCGATGACCTTTCCCTCTTTGCGGTACTGCCGGTAGCGCAGCACGCGCACGGAGGGCCAAGGCAGGGTGTGTGAGGCCTCCACATCGTCGGCGTCCCAGAGCTCGACGCGCTCGCCCTGGTAGTCGAAGCTGTGGCTAGGTGCTTGCCCCTGGAAGCGCGCGAGCGCGTTCTCGAGCAGATCCGGCAGGTTGGACTTCAAGCCCACGATGACCTCCAGCCCCAGCTCTTGGGCGAGGGCTAGAAAGGGCGCGCCGGCGTAGAGGCTGTCCAGCACGAGGTAATCGGCGAAGCGGCGCCCGAGCCCCTCGACCGAGCGCTGGAGGAGCCGTTTTGCGGCCGTCACTTCGTTCTCCCCCGGCGCGACCGGCTGCACATCGAAGGGCAGCACGATGCCGGCACCGACCACACTGGCCAGCACGAACTGATGTCCATGAGCCAGGACCTCGCCCTTGGCGTTGCGATAGGCGTGACAGAGACTACAGCGCTGCTGGGCCGTGCGCCCGGCGCCCGTCCCATCCAGGGCGATCCCGATGCGAACGATGCGCTCGAAGACCTTGTTGCGCTTGGCACGCCGGAGCAGATCGAGCAGCGCTCGCCGGGTCGGTTCCGGCGCCAGCCGTTCCAGGAAGTAGGCCAGGGCGTCGTCGCCAAAGACCGCCTCTACGCCCAGCGAGGCGCTGGCCCAGCGCACCAGCATCTCGGTGCCGTGAAGCGAGGCCGTGCGCAGGATCTTCAGGATCAGCAGAGCCCAGAGCAGAGAGCCGGCGGGAATGCGGGGCAGCTGACGTCCATCGCCGGGCGCGTCCAGGTAGCTGCCCAGCTTCAGGCGCGTGCGGGCATACTTCTGGAGCCGACGCGGCGTCGGCCCCCTCACGGCTCACTTCCGCTT
>CAZPYZ010000789.1:0-954 GCA_964590215.1 uncultured Dehalococcoidia bacterium
CGGAAGCTCAACGGGTTCGGGGGCTCGTGGAAGGTGGCCGGGGCCTCGCACTGGGGGATCAGCCGGGCGATTATCGCGACTGCCTTGGTGTTGCCGGTGTTCTTGGTGGTGACCTTCGCGCCCATCTGCGTCAGCGAGAACTCACCGGCGTTGAGGGTGCGGGTGACGCCCTCGTCGGTATGCGCCACGGTACCTTCCAGCAGGTGGTATATGGCTGGTCCCGGATACTCGTGCAGCGGGCTGCTGGCGCCCGGCTGCAACTCGGCGCGGAAGAGGATCATGTTGTAGGCGCCGGACTTAACCCCTACCAGGTCGTCGCTCTCGTAAGCGAAACTGATGAACGGCTGAGGTGGCGGCGCGCCGCGGGCCGCGCTGGACGCCGGGTAGAATATCAGGTAGTGGATGGGGGTGTCGCTGCGGTTCGCGGAGACAAAGGGCAGCCCGGGCTTGATGACGTGCGCGCTGCCGGGGCCGAAGGAGTTGCTCACGCCGTCCTGCGCGAAGTGCCGGACGCCCCCCAGGATGTATACAAGTCTGGGGTAGGGTGGAGGGCCGCCCGTGACCCCGCCCTGGGCCGAAACAGTCGCCTCCTCGGCCCGCCACATCAACGGCCCAGGGGGGAGGGCGTCCATGGAGATCGTGGCCAGGGGCCCGGCGGTGAAGCCCGGCAGGATCCGCACGGGCGACGATACAGCCGTCCCGTCGCCGGGGCGCAGCCAGTGGACCCAGGCCCTCACCGGGCCGGCGGTCTCGCCGGACAGCCTCACCCGGTAGCTAAACGAGGCGGTCGAGTAGGCAGGTACGGCCTCGCTGAGCCAGACCGCGGCGTTCCCCTCCACTCCCGTGAAGCCGCTGCGGGCGGGGTTGGGGCCGGGCGCCACGAAGATGGTGTCCCCGGCGATGGTCGCCGCGAGGAAGATGTCGCGTACCTCGGCGTTCCCCGGGTTCCTCAGA
>CAZPYZ010000789.1:964-1846 GCA_964590215.1 uncultured Dehalococcoidia bacterium
TCGTTGCCTGACCGGTTGACGGACATGGTGACGATGAGGCGGGGCGAGACGTGGGACGAGAACCGTTCTCCGGCGTCCGGCTCTCCGGGCCGGTCTCGGGCCGCGGCGTCGGGCGGGCTGGCAGTGAGCAGGAACGCGGAGCAGAGGAGCAGGGCTATTCGCAATGATTTAAGGAACATGTCTGGGGCGCCTCCTTATAGATAGTTGGGTAGGTTGACCTGCCGGTGGTGAGACACTATACAGGACACGCGTAGTGCGGTGAGGCCCATTGTCCCCGGCCAGGGCTCACCTGGGAGCGTAGGGTCAACCCATAGGAGTGTGCAGGTTTTCCCACCCAGAGACCGAGAAGCCCTGAACCATGTGGGGCAGGCGCCCTCGCCTGCCGGGGGGCCGGGGGCGGGCTAGCGCCCGCCGCACAGCCGGGGGGCGTCTGTGCCCACATTCGGAGGGCCGCTGGCGGCCAAAGGTGCCCACTCCTTTCCTTTGGAACAACCCCCCGCGCGACGAGATCGTCGGCGCGCAGAGCGGGTCCTCGTGGCCCGCAGGGGCGGGTGCGGGGGACAAGCCCCCGCGCTACGTCATCATTCTGGGCGTTGCAAGGAACCTCCTCGTCATTCCGGAGCGCCACCCAAGCCGGGCCACATAGGACGACGCCGCCGTCTAGCGGAAGCTCAACGGGTTCGGGGGCTCGAGGAAGGTGGCAGGGTCCTCACCCTTGGGGACCAGCAGCGCGGCTATCGCTACGGCCTTGGTGGTCCCTGTGTTCTTGGTGGTGACCTTCGCGCCCACCTGCTCCACCCAGAACTCGCCGGCGTTGATGGTCCGGGTGACGCCCTCGTCGGTGTGGGCGACGGTCCCCTCCTGGAGCCACACCATGACCGG
>CAZPYZ010000790.1:0-218 GCA_964590215.1 uncultured Dehalococcoidia bacterium
TATCCTGAGCGAACTGGAACTGCCGGACATTCTCGAAAGTGTCGTCGTGCACGTTAAGGGCGGTCCAGGTGATGGTAGAGCCGTCGTGAGCCACCAGCACTTCCTGGGTCCGATGGCCGCGGATGTCGGCCACTATGGGATGCTCCCGCCCACATGCCTCACACCGGTCACCCAGGTAAGTTGCGTAATCCCCCGTACGATACCGTATGAAGGGCACC
>CAZPYZ010000790.1:228-1828 GCA_964590215.1 uncultured Dehalococcoidia bacterium
GGGTGGTAACGGGCCGGCCAACGTCGTCGAGCAGTTCGAAGTACCCGTAGGTAGGCCAGACGTGATAGTTGGTGGATTTTTCGCACTCGGCGGCCGCCACGACCTTCTCTGTGAGCCCATAACACGAGAAGAGCCGACACCGGAAGGTCTGCTCCACCATGCGCCGTTGCTCAGGATATACGTTCTCGGATTCTGCGATGAGCCCCCGGATGTTTGTCGGCGGCTCAGTGCCGGATCGTCTGAGGAACCGGGCTAGGGTTGCCGCCGAGGACGGGTACACATGCAGGTAACAAGGGCCGATGCTGCGCACGTGATCGAGATAGCGGTGCATATTCTCGTCAGTCATGTGGAAGTTGCTGTAAAAGTGGTAGCGCAACACCGGATCGTGTTCGTGGCGAAATCCGGCCCCATTATCGGGCACCGCACGCCCCCGGAAAACTGCCAGGGACATCCCCAGGCGAAACCCGGCCCGCTGCCAACTGGAGACGAGATACGCGTACTCGATCTGCGAGCGGTCCGACCCGATGTAGAAAGCTACAGGCTTCCCGCTCGTCCCGCCCGTGGAGGTATAGTCCACATTGTGTGCCCGCGGCGATACGGTGCACATTTCTTCCAGATTCGCCTGGAGCGTTTCCCGGTCAAGGGTCGGGAGGTGCCTGACATCGTCGACGGTCCTCAGGTCGCCACGCGCGAATCCCGGTGATCCGAGAATTCGCCGGTAGTAGGGCGTCCGCTCGGCGGCAAGGGCGCAGATCCGGCGAAGGGCCTGCAGTTGGTACGTTCGGGCACGCTCGGCAGGCCACCACTGTGCCTCCTCTACGAATCGGAGATAGCTTCGGAAGCCATGGCCCAGGAGGTACTCCTGGGGTACTGCCCCGAGCACGCGGCCCACGGCACGCTTCACCGACCGGGGCACGCACTCCCAGAGATTCTTCCCGGAGAAGGCCCGCTTCATCGCGTGACCCCCTCCACCTCGATATAGCCCTTCCATCCGAAGTGCGGTGCAAAGCCGAGGAGGGGACCCTTCAACTCGGCCATGGACCAGTTGTAGGCTGGCCAGTTCGATCGGCCAACCACATCGTCGGCCGAGAAGTCCGCGAGCGGGAGGGGATGAGCCTCCAAGACACGCCGCAACATGGGGATCTTGCGGTAGTCGAACCCCATGAGACGGGCGCAGGCCAGGTCTACAGCCACCGGGTTTGCCCCAGCCAGTATTATGCCCGCGGGCCGTGGGGTGGGATCCAGTGGGCCGTTTCCTTCGCCAGCCACGATGCCGTCCACTACGCTAAAGAACCGGCGGACAGGCTGCTCTTGCAACTGGCCTGCGGCGTCGGCATAAAACAGGATGCGGTTCAAGTCGATGACCATACGCCACGTCGTGTCGTTCCCATGCCAATTCCCAGAACGCACGGTCCCGACATTCGTGTCCCCGAAGACCCGTTTGCCGAGAGCCTTGATAGGGGCTGCCAATGGCCGGCGCAGCGGCCCGAGCAGGGGAAAAAACTGCTTGAACATCGCCACCGTCGCCCGCTCCGCGCGCCGGAGGCCCCCGTCCGTGTCGAACTGGTCGCCCCCCTGCGCCGGCGTCCCCTCGCGGTGA
>CAZPYZ010000791.1:0-1804 GCA_964590215.1 uncultured Dehalococcoidia bacterium
ATTTTGAGCGGTCTTGGAAAGGATGTCCTTGGACCGCCACTGGTCATAATTGAACCTATGGCCCGGCTTCCCCGTCGACCTGAACAGCACGGGGTTGGCGATGTCGCTGTACTTGCCTTCCAACTCGCCCTCCCCCGCGACTGGGTGAAGAACCCCGCCCAAAGCGACTACGGCTGGGATTTTATTGTCGCCATCTCTCGAGGCGGCGAGGTGGGTCCCCAGTTCTTCGCCCAGGTGAAGGGGTCCGAGCATGTGAATTCCTGAATAACGGCTATGTCGAAGCGTTTTCCCCTCGATAAAGGGGGCCTTGCACAAAGCTACCTTTTTGGTAGGATTGTGCAACATGCCCAAAGGTCCTCGAAAATTCCAATTTCTCTTCGGAGCTACCGGGCTAACCCGGTACGGGGGACTGCTGCTGTTCCAACAGTTTTGCAAATCGCTGGGCCTCAAACGGTTCCTGCAAACCTATGTCCACTGGCCTCCCTACGGGTACCGGGCCTACCATCCGGCCGATCTGGTTCTGGCGCACCTGTTTGCCATCGTGGCCGGGATCGGGAGGATCGAGAACACGCAGTCGCTCATCCACAATGGGTTGATCCCGCCGCTGCTGGGACTGCCCGACCTGCCGCACCGCGACACCCTGCGGACCTTCCTCTGGCGCTTCGGTCCAGCCCATCTCCGGAGCCTCCACGCGGCCCACGACAAACTCCGGGCCGTGTTGATGAAGCGCCTGGGGCTTCTCTACAGCGCCGTCGTCGATGCGGACACCACAGCCTTGATGACCTATGGCCATCAGGAAGGGGTCGCTGTCGGCTACATCCCCAAGCGACGGCACGGCAAGCCCTCCTACGCCCCGCTGCTCTCCAGCGAGGGGCGCAGTGGGCTGAGCCTGGGGGCGGAGCTGCGGGCCGGCAATGTCCATTCCTCGACCGGGGCCTGGGCCTTCTTGCAGCCGATCCTGGACAAGCTCCCCTCCACCATTGCCGCCTCCCGCACCCGCGTCCGACTGGATGGAGCGTTCTACGACCACGAGATGGTCGACGCGCTCGACGACGCGCGGGTCGGCTATGTCATCGTGGCCCGGATGACCAAACCGCTGAAGCGGAGCATGGTCGCCGCCCGCTACCACGAGTTCGCCGAGGGCTGGGAGGCCGCGGAGTTCCCCTACACCCCCTTCCGGTGGAAGGACGAGCATCGCTTCGTGGCAGTCCGTCGCCCGGCGGGCCTGGAACCCGAGGACGCCCAGCGGCGCCTGTTCACCTTCAAACGGTACACCTACCACCGGGCCGTGGTCACGAACCTCGCCCTGACCCCGGGGGCCGTCTACCGGTTCTACTGCGACCGGGGGTTCCAGGAGCTCCTCCTGCGGGAATTCAAGAACGCCTATCACCTGGCCAAGATCCCCACGCGCAGCTTCTGGGCGAACGCCGTCTACCTGGAGCTGATCCTGTGGGCGTACGATCTGGTCCTGGCCTTCCAGCAACTCTGTCTGCCCCCGGAGGTCCAGCACTGGAACATCTCCACCCTTCGGCGCGAGCTCTGGTGGTTGCCCGCCGAATGGGTCAAGCGCGGGAACCGCAACTATCTCCGGCTCCCCGCACGGTACCCGCGCCAGGACCTCTTCCGAAAGATCCAAACGGCGGCCTCCAGGGGCCAGCCGCTGATCTGACCCCATTTGCAAAGGTTTTCGGTATGTCGTACGTCGGAGCGCCATGAAAGTTAGCCGTTTTTCAGGAATTGCGATGGTGACGGTCGCCCTTCGCGGGTCCGCTTCCGCCGCAGTGATCTGCGCCCGCAGCATCGC
>CAZPYZ010000792.1:0-1799 GCA_964590215.1 uncultured Dehalococcoidia bacterium
CTCCCACCTTTTCCCGCAACTGATTGATGAAGACGACTGAGGTGTTGGTTTTGCTAATGGCGCCGGTCAGCTTGCGGAGGGCCTGGGACATCAACCGGGCCTGAAGCCCCATCTGCGGGTCGCCCATGTCTCCCTCCAGCTCTGCCCGGGGCACCAGGGCGGCAACGCTGTCGACAATGATAGCGTCCAGCGCGCCTGACCGCATGAGTCCCTCGGTGATCTCCAGGGCCTGCTCTCCCGTATCGGGCTGGGAGACGTACATGTCCTCGATGTTCACACCGCAGCGAGCGGCGTAGGACGAATCCAGAGCGTGCTCCACGTCGATGTAGGCGACGGTCCCGCCCATGCGCTGGGCCTCGGCCAGGATGTGTTGGGCGAGAGTGGATTTCCCCGCCGACTCTGGGCCGTAAATCTCGGTAACGCGGCCACGGGGGATGCCCCCGATGCCGAGCGCGAGGTCGAGGGTGAGGGAGCCGGTGGAAATGGCTTCGATGCGATCGGCGGTGGCCTCGCCAAGCTTCATGATGGAGCCCTTGCCGTATTCGCGCTCGATGCGAGTAATGGCGTCCTGGAGGGCTTGCAGCCGTCCGCTGCTAGTGTTCTCTTTGCCGTTCGCCGATACCATCGCATTCGTCTCCTTTACCTGCTCAAGGGGTCGTGCAAAACATGCGTTCTACATCCGAGGAGTATCCTAACACGGGTGTCAAGGGGGGCGCAAGCGCTGATGTCGAGTTGAGTCGACTTCCTGCCGCGGTCCCCCACGCTCCCTGACGAATATAATACGCGCCTGATGATGGTCCCCTCCTCCTTGCGAATTGTCTTCATGGGCACGCCCCAGTTCGCCGTCCCAAGCCTGGAGCGCCTGGTGGCCGAGGATCACCGCATCGTCGGCGTGTACACTCAGCCGGACCGGCCCGCGGGCCGGTCCGGCGTTCCATTGGGGTCACCGGTGAAGCGGGTGGCGGCACAACACGGGCTCCCCCTCTACCAGCCGCGGTCGTTGCGGCGCTCGGAGGAGCACGACCGGCTGCGACAGCTGAAGCCCGACTTGCTGGTGGTTGCCGCCTATGGCCTCATTCTCCCTCACCAGGTGCTGGATGTTCCCCGCTATGGTGGCCTCAATGTGCATCCTTCGCTGCTGCCGCGGCATCGCGGGGCATCCCCCGTGGCTGGCGCCCTTCTGGCGGGAGATAAGGAAACCGGCGTCTCTATCATGCTCATGGACGCCGGGATGGATACCGGACCAGTGGTGGCTCAACGCCGCGTGTCCATCGAGCCGGAGGATAACGCCGGGACGCTCACCGACCGGCTGGCCCAGGTGGGCCAAGAGTTACTGGCGGAAACGATCGCCCCTTGGATATCCGGCGCCATACATCCGGTCAGTCAGGACGAGGCTCAGGCTACCTATACGCGGCTCCTGACCAAGGAGGACTCCGTTATCGATTGGTCCACTCCGGCGGAGGAAATCGCACGCCGCATCCGGGCGTACGCGCCGTGGCCGGGCAGTGCGACCAGATGGGGCGGCCGGCGGCTTGAGGTGCTGGAGGCCGAGCCCATCGTCGCCGAGGTGGCTGGTGAGCCGGGCACGGTGGTCGCCTTGAGTCCAGGATCGGCTGCCGTGGTCACCGGCGTGGGAGCCTTGGCCTTGAAGCGGGTGCGGTTAGAAGGGCGCAGACCCCTCTCCATTCAGGAGTTCTTGCGGGGGGCCCGGAGCATCATCGGGAGCCGCCTCGAGCTTCCACCGTAGCTAGAAGCACGGCCGGAAAGCCGGTGACACTGGGGCTGCGCCCCAGACCCCA
>CAZPYZ010000793.1:0-1799 GCA_964590215.1 uncultured Dehalococcoidia bacterium
GCGACCCCCAGCTTGGAAGGCTGGCGCTCTACCGCTGAGCTATTCCCGCCTGACCTGCCGGTGCGCACGCCCCTTCGTACAAGATGGTGGGGAGGGGAGGATTTGAACCCCCGAAGGCGTGTGCCAGCAGATTTACAGTCTGCCCCCTTTGGCCACTTGGGTACCTCCCCGTCCTCCGGCGATCCCCCGAACTCCGCGCCACGCCTGGAGCTGGCGAGAGGATTCGAACCCCCGACCCGCTGCTTACAAGGCAGCTGCTCTACCCCTGAGCTACGCCAGCACAGACAAAACTTCATCATATTTATCGCTTAAGCAGAAGTCAAGAACTTCTTTTTTCTTTTCCCCTTTGACGGACCACCTCATAGCAGAGAACCGCCGCGGCCGCAGCCACGTTCAGCGAACCGACCTTGCCCTTCATCGGCACGGACACCAAGAGGTCGCACGTCCTGAGGATCAGGGACCGGAGCCCCGAACCCTCCCCCCCGAGCACCAGGCAGAGCGGCAGAACCAAATCCGCCTCCCATGGTGGAACCCCACCCGCCGGCACCCCTCCGACAAGCCAAACTCCCTGTTTTTTCAATCGTTCCAGTGCCGAGACAAGGTTTGTCTCCCGAGCCACCGGAACAAACTCCGTAGCTCCCATGGAAGCCTTAGCCGCAGCGGGTGTCAGCCCGGCCGCGTGGCGCTTCGGCAGGATCACCCCATGGGCCCCAGCGCCCTCCGCCACTCTGAGGAGAGCCCCCAAGTTGCGGGGATCCTGTACCTGATCCAGGGCCAGGAAAAACGCCGCCTCGCCGCGCGCAGCAGGCAGTGGAAGCAGGTCCTCGAGCTCCAGGTACTGAGCTTCTGCCACCCGGGCCACCGTTCCCTGGTGATGGGGAGAGCCCGCCATGGCGGTGAGCTGGTCCCGGGTCCTGAACGAAACTTTCACCCCTTTCTGCCGCGCCAGGGCCAGAAGCTCGTGGAGCTCCGGGCCGCGTCCCGCGGCCAGGATCGCCAGCTCCTCGACTTGCCGGCTCCCGCTGCGGAGCAGCTCCAGCACCGGGTTCCGGCCGTAGACTCGATCGTCGGTCATACGGTGCACGTTCAGGAGGACCGTCCGCGCCTAGGCAGCACTCGGGGACCGGTCGCCGTGTCCTCGACAGTCCAACCCAGCCGCAGGATCTCCTCGCGGAGAACGTCCGAGGTCTTCCAGTCCCGGCGCTTGCGGGCCGCCTCGCGCTCGGTCACCAGTTGCTCAACCTCGGCGGGCGGGCTCTCCAGTTGCACCTGCTGGAAGAGACTGAGAACGCGTCCGAGCGCCAGCATAATCGCTACGCCGATCTTTGCTGCCTTGTCCGGAGGTCGATTCGTGCCTACGATGAGATACCGGTAAGTCGCGACCGCATGGCGCAGCTCATAGAGCGCTCCCAGCGCCTTGGGAGTGTTGAAGTCATCGTCCATGGCGTTCTCGAACTCCCCACAAAACGCTCGGACCTTATCAACGAAGTCGGGATGGCCAGATGCGGCAGAGGCGAGTTCAGCGATCAACGCGGCTAGTCCATTAGAATTCGTCAAGAGACCTGGGGACTGCCCGGTCTGCCCTCGAATTCTGTTCAACAGCGACAGGATCTCAGAGTCGGCAAAAGGATTCACTTCACTAATCAGGTTGTAGAACTTCTGCAGAGCCTGTGCCGCCTGACGGATACGTAGCTCCGAGAACGGCAATGGGCTCTTATAGTGAGGCCTCACCAAATACATTCGCAGCGCCTCAGGCGAGTGCCGCTGCATCAGCTCCTTGATGGTCAGGATGTTCCCCA
>CAZPYZ010000794.1:0-1797 GCA_964590215.1 uncultured Dehalococcoidia bacterium
TTGTTGTTGTTGAGGTTCAGGTCGAGTTGGCGGGCGCTGGCGCCGTACTTCCCGCTCCCCTTACCGTGCTCGCCCCGGCCCGCCGCGTAGTGGCGCTGATAGTGGTAGTCCAGGAGAGTGGACAGCCCCTCGTCGGTCAGAAGCCAGACGCCGCCCCCGGCGCCCCCATCCCCGCCGTCCGGGCCGCCCCGGGGAACGAACTTTTCGCGGCGAAAGCTCACACACCCGGCGCCCCCATCGCCACTCTTGACGAAGATGTCAATCTCGTCAATGAACATAAAGGGCCCGGGGGCCGTCGGGAGGGATCAGGCGGGGACGGCGGCGACGCTCACAAAGCGCGAGTCGCCCCGCCGATGGAAGCGAACATAGCCGGCGACCCTCGCGAAGAGGGTATCGTCCGAGCCCAGCCCGACATTGGCCCCGGGCTTGAAGCGAGTGCCGCGTTGCCGCACCAGGATGCTTCCGGCGGTGACGAACTGCCCCGCGAACCGCTTCACCCCCAGCATCTGAGGATTCGAATCGCGGCCGTTTCTCGAACTGCCAACGCCCTTTTTATGCGCCATGCTGTTACCTCAGTCCAGTCATTTCTACGCAGTGCCCTTTATCGAACTGCCAACGCCTTTCTTGTGGGCCATACCTCTAAACCTCGATCTCCGTGATGCGCACGACTGTCACCGGCTGACGGTGTCCGCGGCGCCGTCGATAGTTCTTGCGCCGCTTGAACTTGACCACTGTCACCTTGCGAGCCTTGGCCTGGGTCACCACCTCTCCGAGAACCCGGGCGTGGGCCAGGGCCCCCGGCTCCGCCATCACCTGTCCGTCCCGATTGACGAGGAGAACCGACCTGAACTCGACGGCGGCACCTGGCGGATGAGGGAGCCGCTCAACCCGGATCAGTTGACCCGGGGCAACCCGGTACTGCTTGCCACCCGACGCGATCACCGCTTCCATGCTGGCAATCCCGCTGTAAGTGTTACCGCCATTTCGACTTCCTGAGCTCACACGCGGAATAATCTAACCACGCACGGCCCGGAAAGTCAACGCAGCCGGCAAAGCCCCAGCCGTTTCGGGTCTTCGCCGAATACACCAGGCCAGGGGGTCCGTGAGAAGCGGAAAGACGAGGAGTTCGGGGTGGTTCCCCGCCGGGGCCTATCATCGCAGAGCCGATTCTCACCCCTGGGGGGCGCCCACGCCGTCGTGAGGGGACACTGGATCCCCCCGGGCAGCGACCAGGGCGACGCCCCTGCTGGACCGGCGGCCGCCCGGCCCGTCAGCTGGTGTCCGGTCAGCGCGGCGACCCGAGGCTGAGCCGCAGGAGGCGCACCAACCCGATCGCCGTGGGAGCGGGGGCGGGCCGCGGTGGAGATACCGCAGACGATACAGGCTGCCCTTGACTTGACGCCAGTGGCGTGTAGTATGTAACGATGGGCGAAGGCGAAAGTGGCGGAATTGGCAGAGGCGCTGGGTTCAGGGTCTAGTGCCCGCAAGGGTGCGGGGTTGGAGTTCCAGTCCCCGCTTGAGGCTAGTGCCATTCCCCGCTTGAGGCTAGTGCCATGCGATACCTAGATCCCAAGCCGGCCCTCTCGCCGCCCACGAGAATTTTCTCCGACAACGTTCGTCAGAACACCCGAGGAGAAGAAATGGCCTACAATAGGGCTCGGTCAGGGTCTCCCGGTGGAAAGGAGGGCAATTCTACAATGAAGAGAGCTTTCTCCCTGGTCGGTGTGGCCGCGCTGCTCGCGGCCTCCATCTCGATCGCTCCCGGTCCCGCCCGCGCGCAGCAGCAGGACGCGCCCC
>CAZPYZ010000795.1:0-1797 GCA_964590215.1 uncultured Dehalococcoidia bacterium
TGCTCGTCGTCGAGGGCTGTGGGAGCTGTGGGAATCCCGCAGGGATTTCCAAGGGCTGTGGGAAGGTGGGGAGGGCTGGGCGGGGGCCAGCTTTCCACAGCCCGGCAGCTTCCACAGCCCGGCGCGTGGCGCCACAGCTCTTCAAGCGAGGCTCTCCGGGGCCAGAGCCGCCTGCTGCTCGCGGGCAAACTCCGCCGGCGTCAGGTAGCCCAGTGAGCTGTGCGGCCGCTCCTCGTTGTGCTCGCGCCGGTAGGCCTCGGTGATCCGGCGCGCGTCGGGCACGTGCCAGAACCAGTGCTCGTTGAGGCACTCGTCGCGGAACTTGCCGTTGAAGCTCTCGATGTGCGGGTTGTCCGTGGGCTTGCCCGGCCGGTTGAAGTGCAGCACCACGCCGTGCTCGTGGGCCCACTGCTCGAGCGCCTGGCTCGTGTACTCGGGTCCGTTGTCCACCGTGATCTCGCGCGGGGCGCCGCGCTCGGCCACCAGGCGATTCAGCACTCGCGTCACGCGCAGCGCCGAAAGCACCGTGTCGACCTCGATGGCCAAGCACTCCCGGCAATGCTCCTCGAGCACGTTGAGCAGCCGAAACTTCCGACCCGAGGCCAGGCTGTCCCCCATGAAATCCATGTTCCACCGCTCGTTGGGAGCCCTCGTCGGCGCCAAGGCCGGCTTGGCCTGCCGGGCGAGGCGCTTGCGCTTCTTGCGGCGCACGGCGAGGCCCTCCAGGCGATAGAGCCGATGCACCCGCTTCGCATTGACCTGCAGGCCCTCGCGCCGCAGCAACGCCGTCAATCGTCGATACCCGTAGCGCGGCTTCTTGGCCGCCAGCTCCCGCAACCGAGCGCGCAGCGGCTCCTGCCCGTCCCGCCGGCACCGATACCGCGCCACCGACCGCGCACAGCTCGCCATGGCGCAGGCTCGCCGCTCCGAAGCGCCGAACCCGTCCCGGATCCAGAACACCGCCTCGCGCCGGGCCGCGGGCGTCACCATTTTCTGGACAAGGCCTCTTTGAGGATCTGTTTATCGAGCGTCAGCTCGGCCACCGCGTGCTTCAGGCGCCGATTCTCCTCCTCGAGCTCCCGCAGCCGACGCGCCTCGCTCACCTCCAGACCCCCGAACTTGGCCTTCCAACGAAAGTACGTCCCCTGGGCGATCCCCTGCTCGCGGCAGACATCGGCCACCTTCTGGCCCGACTCGACCGCCTTCAACACCCCGATGATCTGCTCTTCCGAAAACCGACTCTTGCGCATCCGTCCTCCTGCCTCCACTCTAGCCGGAGGACTCTCATTTCAACTGGACCGGTTTTCGGGGAGCAGGTCATGCGGTTCTCATCTGTAGCAGGAAGGCTTTCACGGACCTCCACGACACCGGTATAGGAAACCACGCCTACTTCTGGGATGACCGCCCAGGCACCCCTCCAGAGCAGCGCGCATGCGGGCGCGGCACTTCGGGTGCCACGACCAACGAGAACGGGCCTGGGATCGATCAGTGCAATGAAGTCCCCGATAGCGACGGGCACGAGGACAGCCTGATGAAGTGCTGCCGCGCCATGAGTGGCTTTGCCCCCCTTCTCAGCGTGCCCCTCGTCTTCGCCCCCTGGATCAACGACTGTCAGAGCATGCTCGGTGGTTGTCTCGCTCTGAACAGGCTCTCCAACCCAGGCGCTCCTGGAGGAAGATTCGGCCCACCGTGTGACCAATGCCCGTAGGGCCGCTACAGACACCATGGCTCCTTGAGAGGGCCTGGTATTGACGGGGGTGCTTCATGTTTGATTTCGACTTCGTGTTCCTCGGGGCC
>CAZPYZ010000796.1:0-1794 GCA_964590215.1 uncultured Dehalococcoidia bacterium
GATTTTCCGTGCCGGCCGGCCGCTCGGGCAAGACCAGGTAGCGCAGCTCCGCGGTGCTGTCCCAGACCCGTACCTCGACGTCTTCCGGGAGTTCCAGGCCGAACTCGCGCAGCACTCCCCGCGGGTCCATCACCGCGCGGGAGCGATAGGGCGCGGACTTGTACCACACCGGCGGCAAACCGAGCACCGGCCAGGGATAGCAGGAGCAGAGCGTGCAGACGACGAGGTTGTGGACCTTGGGCGTGTTCTCGACCACCAGCATGTCCTCGCCCTGGAGGCCGGAATAGCCGAGTTCCCTGATGGCAGCGGTGGCCTCCGTGAGGAGGCGCTGCTTGTAGGCGGGATCCACCCAGGCTCGCGCGACCACCCGCGCGCCGTTGCGCGGGCCGATCTTGTGCTCGTAGGCGTCCACCAGGACATCGAGCGCCTTCCGGTCCACCAGTCCCTTTTCCACCAGCAGCGATTCGAGCGACTTGACCCGGAGGGTGAGGTCCGAGGGAACGGCCTGGTGGTCGTGACCCTGTCGCGGGCCTTGCGCGCGGCCCTGCGCCGCCGCTGCCGCGCTCGCACCTGCGGCTTTCGTCGCCGTCTTCGAGAAGCCGCGTCGTGTCATGTCCATCCCACACTCCTTTCCCCGGTTGCGCTGGGAAATTCCAGTTGCGGCGCAAGGGGCCGCGAAACAGATCCTGCCGCCCGTGGGAGGCATCATAGGTGGCCGCGCTGGGCGGTGTCAAGCAGCTCGACGGAGCGACGGAGCGGGGCCGGGAGGAGTCCCCTCTACCTACACCTGCCTACCTTGCAGTTGCAGGTTCCCGCTTGACACGCGCGGGGGAAAAGGCATAATTTCTTACTGAAACGGAGCACGGACCAGCAACGCTCCCTCTTTCCGGCCGATGGAGCGCGTCGGGTAACGGTAACGCGGCCGGGTGGCTTCGCTTTTCACTGTGGAGCCGCTGAGTGTTTGGTCAACCTTGGACGGGAGGTTTCCAATGAAAAACAAGCTGTTGGCTGTTTTCGGCCTGGCAGTTGGTCTTCTGATCGTGGCAGGCCCGCTGTTCGCCCACCATGCGCAATCCGTGTACGACACCAAATCCCAGATCACCCTGGAGGGAACGGTAACGAAGCTCGAGTGGGCCAATCCCCACATCCTGCTCTTTTTCGACGTGAAGGACGACAAGGGCAATGTCGAAAATTGGGGCACGGAATTCTCTTCCCCCATCACGCTGCGCCGCAACTACGGCTGGAGCCAGAGCACCTTTAAGCCTGGCGACCGGGTCAGTATTACCGGCAATCCCCGCAAAGACGGCGGCAAAATGATGTGGGGACAGCGAGGCGGGGACGGCAGCGAGCCGGGGATCAAGAAACTACCCTAAAGTGGAATGTGGCCCCGGCGAACCGGCTGCGTGAGGCCCTGGACCGTTCTACGTGTATCCGTCAGTCGCTGCCGTGCGGCGGAACCGCAGGCGAGGGGGGAGGAATTGTAAAATGAGTAATCGCTGGATCGGTTCGCTCGTTGCGGTGGCGGCGGTGTTCGGCATTGTCTCTGTGCTGCTCGCGCAGACCCCCGGCCGCCCGACCGCTCCCAGGGCTCAGGCCGCGGGCGCTCGCACGCCAGACTTTACTGGAATTTGGGTCGGGTCCCGCGATGGCGCGGTCTTTCCGAGGGAGGAGCCTGCGATGACGCCTCCGACCCAAGAGACCTTCAATTACCGCAAGAACCTCCGCGGGGGCGTACGGGCGGAATTGGATCCCGAGACACTGTGCGAACCGGTCGGTCTGACCTGGCTCCTGCTC
>CAZPYZ010000797.1:0-1788 GCA_964590215.1 uncultured Dehalococcoidia bacterium
GCCAGGCGTGAACTGGCTGGAGCACCAGCGGCTCGCGCCCGGCCTGGCGGAACGGTGGGAGCTGGTCGACAACAACACCTACATCTTTCACTTGCGGAAAGGTGTGAGCTGGCACGATGGACAGCCCTTTACCGCCAGCGATGTCCTTCACACGGTCAGCTACCTCAAGGAGAACCGCGGCAAGGTCAACGATTCAGCGAGGGTATTGAACATCGCAAGCATCGAGGCCACCGGCGATTCCACCGTAAGGATGGCAACTGTAAGGGCGAACCCGGACTTCCTCATCGACGACGTCCTGAACATCGAAATCACGCCGAAACACGTGGCCGATCGAGGAGACCCGCTGGAGACCACAGCCATCGGCACGGGTCCTTTCAAGCTGAAAGCGTTCGAAACCACCACGGGGTGGACGGTGGCCCGGAATGACGGCTATTGGATACCGCAACTCCCCTATCTGGACGGAGTGGTCGGGCACTACATGAGCGACCGTGGGGCCATGACCGCGGCCTTTGCCACGGGGAGCCTGGACGTGATGAACCCTGAGGATAAGGTCCAATTCGAGACGGTCCAGGGGTTCAAACAAGACCTGACCTACGAACGGTTTTACGGGACCTATGGCTATGGCCTCTACTTCGCCATGGACCAGCCGCCCTTCAGCGATGTGCGGGTGCGGCGGGCCATCAACCTGGCGGCGGACCGGCAGGACATGCTGGTGAAGGCGACCTTTGGCGATGGCGTCATCAACCCTCCCGGTATTTACGGATGGAATACGCGCTATGCGATCCCTCAGGAAGAACTGCTCAAGCTGCCGGGCTACAACCCGCAGTCTAAAGTGCAAGACCTTGCAGAGGCGAAGCGGCTGCTGGCTGAGGCCGGCTACCCTGCCGGGCTCCAGGCCAAGGTGACGCTCAGCGGCGCTTCCACCAATCCGAAGCCCATCGCCGAGGTGCTGGCCTCGCAGCTCAAGCCCCTGGGGCTAGCGTTGACCCTTCACCCCTTGGACCGGGGAACGCTGGCCAAGGTCGAGCGAGAAGAGGCGTGGGAATTGCACATCCTGGGGGCCAGCGGGCGCAGCCGCAGCCAGATGTACGACCGCTTCCACTCGAAAGGAACCCTCAACAAACACGGCCCCAAGGACGCGCAGCTCGACACTCTCATCGAGCAGCTGCTGGTGGAGTTCGACGAGGGGCAGGCGCAGAACCTGCACCGGCAGATCCAGCGGAGGATGTACGACCAGGCCTACTTCATCGGCGCCTTTGAGCGGGCCGCCTACACCGTGTACCAGCCCTGGGTCCACGATGTCCTGAACAACCACGGCGCCAACATCATCCCTTACTGGTCACACCCCATCACCTGGATGGATATCGACGGCATGCCAGGGAACCGGCGAAACGAAAAGCCGTAGCCTTTTCTCATTCAATCGTCATGGAACCCTCATCGACGGCTCATAGACTTCTGTCCATCATCGGGCGTCCAACGTCGTCGTAGGCCGCGCGGAGTTTCCCGGCGGCAGGGAGGCAGTTATGAACGAGGTTCGTGTGGCGACCCTTCTCGTGACCATGGTGCTAGCCATGGCCTGTGCTCAGCCAATTAGCCAGCAGCCCCCAGGTGCGGCAGACGACCGGCCGAAAGCGGGTGGAGTCCTCCGCGATAGGAACCAGTACGACCCCTTCGACTTCGATACCAGCATCGATGGGAAGTCGCAGCCCAACCCACAGTTCACCGGCCGCGTCTACGATGACCTGCTCCGTTACAAACGGGAGCCGGGCACCGGTTATACCGAGCTGA
>CAZPYZ010000798.1:0-1788 GCA_964590215.1 uncultured Dehalococcoidia bacterium
TCCCTGGCGTTCAGTGCCAATGGACGTTTCATGGCCAGCGGCAGCTACGACGGAACGGCCAAACTGTGGGATCTTTCCACGGGGAGGTTGCGCTCCACCATGGGTGGCCCTCAGTGGCGAGGAGTGCAGGTGGCCTTCAGCCGGGACAGCCGCCTGCTTGCGAGCGGCGGCGGGGACGGCACCCTCAAACTGTGGGATGTCGACAGCGGCGGCGAACATCTTTCGCTGGCCGGACATCCGCGTGACGTGCGCCACGACAATGGAATCACCGGACTGGCCTTCAGTGCGGATGGGCGCACCCTGGCCACGGCCAGCGAGGACACCACGGTGAAGCTGTGGGATACGGACAGCGGTAAGCTGCGGACCACACTCGCGGGCCACAGCAGCGGCGTGTCCTGCCTGGCATATGGCAAGGACGGACGGATGCTGGTGACGGGAAGCTACGACGGTACGGTCAAGCAGTGGAACCTTGCGACCCGACAGGTGGTTACGACACGCAAGACTCAATCAGACACTGCCTATCAGCGGGTCTGGTCCGTGGCCGTCTCAGCGGACGGCAGCACTCTGGCGGCAGGGCTCCAGGACGGAAAAGTCTGGCTATGGCAGATGGAGTTTGAAGAGCCTCCGGTGAGGGTGCTGTCAAGCTCCCGGAGACAGCCGTGCCACTCTATTGCGTTCAATGCGGACGGCCGCACGCTCGCCATGAGCGACTATGATTCGGTGGCGCTGGTAGATGTTGCTTCCGGCAGGGTGCGGGCCAGCCTGGTGGGCCACGCTGCGGCAGTGGAGGCGGTTGCGTTCACGCGCGGCGGGGAAGTGGTGGCAAGCGGCAGCCTGGACACCGCCATCAAGCTCTGGGACGCCCGCAGTGGCGCCCTGTTGCTCACCGCCCTCGAACTGAACGCCGGCAAGGACTGGGTGGTGACCTCTCCGCAGGGGCTCTTTGATGGCAACGCGGCCGGCCAGAGGCTCATTGATTGGCGTATCGGCGACAAACTCTATGCACTCGACCAGTTCTTCAACGATTTCTACAGCCCCGGTCTGCTGGCCAGGGTTGTCGCTCCGCGCCCGCGATCCGGCGGCGATGCTGCCACCGCACCGACTGCCGGCCGCCGAGCGCCACCATCCCGGGCCACGTCTCCGGCCTCATCCCCCTCAACACGCCCGTCAACGTCCCCGGCTGCATCCGCGTCAAGACCCCCGTCGAGAGCCGTGTCGCCTTCGCTGACGCGCTTCAAGCCGCCGCCCAGGGTTTCCATCGTCAGCCCTCCAAGCGCCACGCGAACCAGCGAGCAGACCATCACCGCTGAAGTCTCCGTGCAGGACGAAGGAGGCGGTGTCTCCACGCCACGCCTCTATCTGAATACCCATCGAGTCCCGGACAGCCGTTCCAGCGGGTTGAAGAATGGGGTCATCAGCTACCGCGTGAGTCTTGTGTCCGGCCAGAACCGTCTGCGTGCCACGGCGTTCAACGGTGACGGCAGCGTGGAGAGCCGCGGCGACGAAACCCGTGTGATCTGCGAGGCGCCCCCTGGTGGCGCTCCGGTTTTGTATATCCTGGCGGTCGGGATCGACCGGTACAGCAGCGGACTGCGGTTGGGATTCGCCACCGCGGATGCACGCTCCATAGCCGGTTTCTTCAAGCCGGGATTGTTCGGCAGGGTGCAGGTGCGTACGCTCCTCAACGAGAAAGCAACGAAGAAGGACATACTGTCGGCTCTGGATCGCATTGGGAAGGAAGCGGCTCCACAGGACACCCTTCTTCTCTACCTGGCGGGGCACGGTGCG
>CAZPYZ010000799.1:0-1781 GCA_964590215.1 uncultured Dehalococcoidia bacterium
AAGTTTGAAAAGGGGCTCACGGTAAGCATCAGGACGAACTCAACGGCGAAGAGCTCCCGAAGCACGGCGATCCCCCAGATATAGCGAAGGCCGACGGCAATCTCGTGCCGGATCGACCCCTGCCCCTCCACGTGGTGCTTCACATCCAGGGGAAATGCCACAGCAGCGACACCTATGAGCAACAGTGCCTGAATGAGGAAGTTGCCGGAGACATCCAGCATGACGATGAGCACGCCTCCCACAAAGGGCGCCACTATCCGGGTACTGGTGAGCGCGGCGCTGTTTAGCGCGATCGCGTTCATCAGCGATTCCCGCGGGACGACGCTCGGGATCAGGGTCTGGCGCAGCACGTGGATGATGGTGCTCTCGATCCCGCTCACTATGGCGAAGACCAGGAGGTGCCAGGGTTGGATCAAGCCAAGCCCGATGTCGGCAGCCAGAGCCGCCGCAACCCCGGCCATGGCTATCTGACTGAAGATGAGCAGGCGTCGCCTGTCTATCCGGTCGACCAGCACTCCGACGACCGGGGCCAGGACCACCGAGGGCGCCTGGTTGAGAAAGACGATGACCCCGAGCAAGAGGGCGGACCCGGTGAGGTCAAAAGCCAACCAGCCCAGGGAGACCTGTTGAATCCAGCGGGCAGCGCTGGAGAGGAGGGAGGTGGTCCACACCAGCCTGTAACCCCCATAGCGCAGCGATTCGAGTCCCTGGCGCCAGCGGGGGCCGGCCGGGACCGTGGTCTGGGTAAGGCTGGCGGTGTCTTGCGGGTGGTGGGTGTGCGCCACTTTTAGGCCGGGCTACTATGGTCCAGCAAGTTAGCGGTACTATACCAGCTACTCAGGCGAAGAACCCAAGACTAGGTAGGAGGCGAAGTGATGGCCGAGTCATCCCCCGGGCTGCTGCTGGCGCTCATGGACATAGATCCTGCCCACGAAGCGAACTTCAACCGCGTCTACGACACCGAGCACGTGCCGGAGCGATTGTCGGTGCCGGGCTTCCGTACGGCCAGACGCTTCCGAGCCGTGGAGGGCTCACCCGCTTACCAGGCGTTCTACGACCTCGACAGCCCGGATGTGCTGGAAGGGGCGGCCTACAAAGAGGTTGCGGCGCGGGACAACCAGTGGAAGAAGCTGGTGAGCCCGCACGTTCGTAACCAGGTGCGTTGCGTTTGCTCGCAGATCTTTCCGGCGCCAGGGGAGACGCCGCCCGCTCCCAAGGAGGTGGGCGCGGCCCTTTTCGTCGGCTTACAGGCGCCCGCGGAGCAGGACGAGGAGTTCAATGCCTGGTACAACACCGAACACCTCCCGAACCTCTCGGCGGTCCCCGGCGTCCTGCGCGCCCGCCGCTTCGCCCCCACCGATGGCTCCAAACGGTACGTGGCCATCTACGAACTGTCGGACCCGGAGGTCCCCCTCGGCGAAGCCTGGGGACGGGCCTCCAACACCCCGTGGTCCGCATGGATGCGCCGGTTCTACACCCGCTGGATGCGGGTCCGCTCCCGCGCGCTGGCGCCTGTTACCGCCTGATCATCCTTCCTTTGGTTTGAATCGGAGCGAAATGGAGTTGACACAGTGCCGGGTGTTGCTAGGTGTGAATCCCTCACCGAGGAACACGTGGCCCAAGTGGCCGCCGCAGGAAACACATTGAATCTCGGTGCGGAAGCCGTCGGGGTCGGGTAGGTGTGTCACGGCGCCGGGTACCTCCTGGTCGAAGCTGGGCCAGCCGCAGCCGGAGTGGAACTTGGCGTTTGACGCGTACAACGGGGCGTCGCACCGCCGGCA
>CAZPYZ010000800.1:0-1780 GCA_964590215.1 uncultured Dehalococcoidia bacterium
CTCGTAGAGCCGTGCCTGCTCGATGGCCAGGGCGGCCTGGGTGGCGAAGGGCTGGAGGAGGTCCAGCGTGGCCTGGTCGAAGGGCCGACGGCTGTGCTTTCGATCCGCCCCCAGGACCCCGATTGCCCGGCCCTGGACGACCAGGGGCAGGAGGGCGAAGACCCGGCTCCGGAAGGCTGCAATCCGGTCGTAGGGGGGCTTGAGCCGAAGGGCCTCGGGCACGGGAGCTTGGCCGTCCCAGACGAGCATCTGCTGGGTCAGGTAGGCCTGAGCAATGCCCCCGCCCTCCGGCCCGATCGGGACTCGGATCGCTGCCAAGGGTTCCTCGGGCTCGGTGCTGGCCACTGCCTGAAGCCACTGGCCCCCGGAGTCGGCGAGGAGGATGTTGACGCGATCCAGCTCTAACACTGTCTGGGCTGTCTGGAGGAGGTGGGCGAGCCGCTCCTGGAGCGAGAGCGGGGCCTGAATCTCGAGGCTCGCCCGGTAGAGCGCCTGACGGGTCGCCTCCGCCCGCTTCCGCTCGGCCAGGCCCTGTTCGAGTGACTCGGCCATTTCGTCAAAGGCGCGGGCCAGTTGGCCGAGTTCCCCAGGCCCGTAGCTTAGGCCGGTGCGCGCGCTCAGGTCACCGGTTGCCAGCCGCTGCGTCGCATTCACCAGGGCCTTCACTTGGCGCAGGATAAACAGGGTGCCCCCGGACCACGCTGCCAAAAGCGCTAGCACGGCCACCAGCCCCAGCAGCGTGAGGTTACGAGCCAGTGCACGGTTGACTGTAGCGAACGCGGCTTCTTTCGAGATGCCGGTGCTCAGGTACACGTTTCCGGATGTACTATGCAGCGGGATGAAGGTAAACAGGCGTGGGATACCGTCCACGTCGGCAACTTCCGCCCCACCCTCGCGTTGCGTCAGAATGGCCTTGACGATGCCTGCCTCTGGAAAGGTTTGCCCAACCCATTGCTCCGGGTTAGGATAGCGGGCTAAGATCGTGCCGTTGCGGTCGGTCACGAGAAGCACCTCCCCTTCGGGCAGTTCCGCTTTGGCCGCAAATTGACCGAGCCAGGCCAGATCCAGCGCTGCGTAGACCACGGCCTGGACCTGGCCGGCCTTGCCGAGGATGGGATAGCCGAAGACGAGAATGGCCTTGCCGGTGATGCGGCCGACCTGGTAGTCACCAGTGGCGAAGTCGTGGGTTTGCACAGCACGCTGGAACCACGCGCGGTCGGCCACGTTGGTCGGCTTGGTGAAGGGGACAGCGCTGCAGGAGATATTGCCTCTCGGATCAGCGGCTCCGAAGTTGGTGTATCGCGGGTCTTGTTCCAGCAGATCAGCGAGGAGGGAACTGCACGCGGCTGGGTTGCCACCACGCACCTCGGGGAGTCGCGCCAGCGTGAGGAGCAGTTGGCGCGCATCCCCGATCAGCTCCTCATGCTTGCTGGCGGCGAGCTGGGTTAGTCGCAGCGCCTCTCTCCGCACGTCAGCGGCGGCCAGCCGCCGCTGTTCCAGGCCCGTGTAGAGGATCAGCCCCAACGCCGGGAGGATGGCGAGCAGGACGAGCAGCAGTAAGCGGGTGCGAAGACTCGCAAAAGAAAAGCGTGTCATGGAGCTACCCTCCGATCCTCAAACAGTTTGACCCCTGTCACCTCCACGGTAAAAGACAAAGCCCCTTCAGACAGATGCCTCCACTTTTACGCCTTTCGTTCTCTCCTTGTCAATCGAAATCGCCCGCTGGCGAGACCCGCCCCCAGGACCGGGTGAGGAAGAGGCGCTGGCTTCAGTATAGTAC
>CAZPYZ010000801.1:0-1779 GCA_964590215.1 uncultured Dehalococcoidia bacterium
GACCCAGGCCGGGATGATGGTGGGGACGGTGGCCTACATGCCGCCCGAGCAGGCCCTGGGTGGGGGGGTCACACCGCGGGCCGACCTCTACTCCCTGGGTTGCATGCTTTATGAGATGGTCTGCGGACGGCCACCCTTCCTCGGTGACGACTCGGTGGCCATCCTCGGCCAGCACATTAACACCCCACCGGTGGCTCCCACGTGGCACAGACCGGACTGCCCGCGCCCGTTGGAGGCCCTCATCCTGCGGTTGCTCGCCAAGGACCCGGCGGAACGGCCAGGCTCGGCAGGCGAAACGCTGGCAGCACTGGAGAGCATTGATCTGAGGCCCGTCCGGGCCACGGCGGTCGAAGAGCCTCAGGTCCTTGATAGCCTTGCCGGCGGTGTGTTCGTCGGCCGCCAGCGGGAGATGGGCGAGCTGAAGGCCGCGCTGGAGGAGACCCTCTCGGGCCATGGCCGCCTCGTGATGCTGGTCGGCGAGCCGGGGATCGGCAAGACCCGCACAGCCCAGGAGCTGGCCACCTACGCGGGGCTTCGCCAGGCCCAGGTCTTGTGGGGCCGCTGTTACGAGGCCAGTGGCGCACCATCGTACTGGCCCTGGGTTCAGGTGCTCCGGGCATACGTTCGGGAGCGCGACCCGGGCCAACTGCGCTCAGAGATGGGGGCGGGGGCCGCCGACATCGCGGAGGTCGTTTCCGAAGTACGCGAGCGGTTGCCGGGATTGCGGCCAGCACCCGCTCTCGGCCCTGATCAGGCCCGCTTCCGGTTGTTCGACTCCATCACCACGTTCCTCAAGAACGCCGGCCGCAGTCAGCCCCTGGTGCTGGTGCTGGAGGACCTCCACTGGGCGGACCGGCCCTCGCTGCTGTTGCTGGAATTTCTGGCGGCCGAACTGGCCACCGCCCGTCTCCTGGTCATCGGGACGTACCGGGATGTGGAGGTATCCCGCCAGCATCCGCTGTCCCTCACCTTGGGCGAGCTGGTGAAAGAGCGGTTGTTTCAGCGCATCTTGCTGCGGGGCCTCGACCAGGAGGATGTCGCGCGGTTCATCGAGCTGGTGGCGGGCGTCCAACCGCCAGCGGGGCTTGCGGAGGCCGTTCACCGGCAAACTGAGGGAAACCCACTCTTTGTCACGGAGGTGGTGCGGCTTCTTGTACAAGAGGGGCACCTCGGGGTCCAAAGTCCGGTGTCCAAAGTCCAAAGTAGCCCACGGCGGGGGGACCTTGGACCGGGGACCTTGGACTTTGGACCGGGGGGCGGCGCATGGGTGGAGCGGATCCCCGAGGGAGTTCGGGAAGTTATCGGCCGGCGGCTCGACAGGCTGTCGGAGCGGTGTAACCAGGTCCTGACCATCGCTGCTGTCCTGGGCCGGGAGTTCAGCCTGCAACAGGTGGTGCGCCTCGTAGAAGACACGCCTCAGACGCGGCTCATCGAGGTGCTAGATGAGGCGCTGGGAGCCCGGATAGTGGAGGAACTCCCTCACGCGGCGGGCCGCTACCAATTTACCCACGCCTTAATCCAGGAAACCCTGGCCGAGGAGCTCTCCACCACCAGTCGGGTCCAGCTTCACGCACGCATCGGTGAAGTGCTGGAGGCGTTGTACGCAGACGCGGTGGATGCCCACGGCGCGGAGCTGGCGTACCACTTCGGGGAGGCAGCCAGTTTTGTCGGTCCCGCCAAGCTGGTGCACTACTCCCTCATCGCGGGCCAAAGGGCCCTAGCCAGTTACGGGTACGAGGAGGCGATGGCCCACTTCCAGCGTGGCCTGGAAGCCAGGGC
>CAZPYZ010000802.1:0-1773 GCA_964590215.1 uncultured Dehalococcoidia bacterium
GGCGACTGCGTCTGCTTCTTCCCCGACTACGAGACCTTCGGCGAGCACCACTGGCCCGAAACGGGGATCCACGAGTTCCTGCGGCATTTGCCCGGTGCCATTCTGGCCCACCCGCACCTCACGCTCGCCACCCCCTCCGAGGTGCTGGCCAAGCACACCCCGGTGGGCGAATTGGATGTGCCCGAGCTCGGTGCGACCGTCTCGTGGGCGGATCTCGAACGCACCACAAGCAGTTGGCTGGGGAATACGCTGCAGTGGGCGTACTATGCGCGGCTGCGCGACCTCGGCCCGCTCGTCGCCGAAACGGGCGCCCCCGAGTTGCTGCGCTTGTGGCGCCATTTCCAGATTAGTGACCACCTCTACTACATGTTCACGGGCGCCGGCGGCCCGGGCGAGGTGCACTCCTACTTCAGCCCGTACGGGAGCCCCTCGGACGCGTTTGTCACGTGCCAGGCGGCGCTGGCCGACCTAGAGGCGCGCGTGCGGGCCTATGCCGTCGCGCCGGACGAGCCCTTTCGCTTTCACCGACGGGAAGGGGAGGGCGGATACACGGGCATCGAAGCCCGCAGCCTCGCGGGGTTTGGTGCCGCCCTGCAGCGCGCCCCGAGCGAAGCCATTGCCTTCCACGCGGCGCGGGGTGACTTTGGCAACTGGGCGGCTACCAGCTTTCACGACACTCGCTTGGCGGCGGCCCTCCGCACCGTCGAACGCTCCAAAGCGACGCCTACGGCCCTGCGCGGCCGACTTCAGCAGGTGGTCAAGCAACGGCTCCGCACGGTGCACACCGAACTGCGCGATCTCGGGTATCTTTGACGCCTCGGACGGCGGGAGCGATGCGCTTCGATCGCCGCGTCCTCGCGGATTATGACCTCGCGCGCCGGCATGAATGGTTGCTCACGAACGGGCTGGGGGGCTACGCCTCCTCGACGATCGTAGGCGCGAACACCCGGGGCTACCATGGGCTGCTCGTGGCGAGCGGCCCGCCCGGCCTGACCCGTACCCTCCTCTTGGCCAAGCTCGAGGAGGAAGTCCGGGTCGCCGATCAGACCCACCTGCTGTCGGTAAACCAGTATCGGGATGTGCTGCATCCGCAAGGGCACCAGCTCCTCGAGACATTCCGGCTGGACCCGGAGCCGCTAGCAACGTACGCCCTGCAGGAAGTGCGTGTGCGCAAGCGCGTGGGGATGGTGGACGGCCGGAACGCAACCATCGTGACGTATGCCGCCCTTGGCAATCCGCATCCCCTGCAGCTGCGCATGGCGCCCTTGGTGGCCTGCCGGGATTTCCACCTCCGGATGCGGGCCGAAGGGCCGTGGCAGTTCCGGCAGGAGCGGGTGAACGGCACAGTCATGGTCGAGGCCGCGCCCGGTGCGCCGAAGCTGTACGTCCGGTGTGAGCCCGCAACGTATGCGGCAACGGGGTGGTGGTATCGGGGTCTGCGCTATGAGGAGGAGGAAGCGCGGGGGCTTGACCCGGTTGAAGATCTGTACAATCCGGGCGTTTTCGAAGCCATGGTACCAGCAGGCGGTGTCGTCAGTCTGGTCGCGTCGGACCGGCCGGTGACTGATGCGGAGTTCCAAGAATGGACCCGGCACGTCGGCGGGCACCGTGGAAAACGCAGCGTCTTTCCCGAGGGTAAGGATGCGTTTCTAGAGCGGTTCGTCCGGGCCGCGAACCAGTTCGTCATTTCGACTCCGGATCAAACCCAGCGAACCATCCTCGCGGGCTACCACTGGTTCGGCGAGTGGGGGCGGGATAGTGCGATTGCCCTAC
>CAZPYZ010000803.1:0-853 GCA_964590215.1 uncultured Dehalococcoidia bacterium
TAGGGGCCTGGCGCCTAACACCAGCGCGTGAGAAAGGCCCCTTGTCATGAACTCGTACGGCCCATGTGGCCTTGTTGAGCCGTATCTAAAAAAGGGACATGGCATATTTTTCGTCGGCTGGATCTTGCTGGCCTGGTCCTTGACGGGTTGTGACACCAGCGCCCACTCAACGTCGCCAGTCACCCTGACGCCTACTCCGGCACTTACACGGACATCCACGCCGACTCCTATCTTTGATTCGATCCCTAAGAGCGGGTTAACCGCCTGGTCAACCAGCTTCAGGCCCACCACGGTGGTGCTGCCCTACATCGGTTCTTCATACTTCATCACCGTGGAAACGGTGATGGTTCCTTCCGAGGCTGAAGGGGTTCAGCTTAATATTCAGCACGCTGATAATATATCGGTCACGTCGCCAGCGTGTGGGGGCATCTACGTGGGGACAATCGTGCTGGGGCCAACGCCCGTTCCTGGCGGCACGCTGATCGGTTGCCTCCTGCTGTCGGGTAACTTGAGTGCCACAACGGGTAACGTCATGACCTTCGTGGTGACCCGGGTTGGGACGGGGGACGCTTTGCTTAGTTTCGGCCTCGGAGGCCAACTTGGGACCCAGTTCTCCGATAGGGGCACCTCCATTGGTCCGGGGATCACCAACACC
Organism: uncultured Dehalococcoidia bacterium; assembly: GCA_964590215.1. Classification (GTDB taxonomy): domain Bacteria; phylum Chloroflexota; class Dehalococcoidia; order SHYD01; family SHYD01; genus CAZPYZ01. Next base: position 656 of record CAZPYZ010000803.1, read on the forward strand.
CTTCAAACGTATTAACCCCATCCGCCGAAAGGCTAGTCCTCTTTAGCCTGGGATATCGTCTTTTGGGGCGGTGTCGGCGGGCACCTGAATTACAATTTTTCAACTATTCCTTTGGCTCGTCCGGCCTCTTAAGCGTAATCCGGCGGCCAGAGGCGGGCGCCCAGGGCGGCTTCGCACCAGCCCGCCGCCGCCAGCAGC
>CAZPYZ010000803.1:863-1762 GCA_964590215.1 uncultured Dehalococcoidia bacterium
CACCCTGCTCGTGCTGCGCCAGGTGCACGTGATCGGCTGACCTGGGCTCACGTCAGGCAGAACCTCACCGCCTAGCTGTAGTCCGGCGGCCAGAGGTGGACATCCAGGGCAGCTTCGCACCAGCTCGCCGCCGCCAGCAACTTCCCTTCCTGGAAGGGCAGACCCGCCAGCTGGATGCCCAGGGGCAACCCGGACTGGCTCAGCCCCGAGGGAACCACGATGGTGGGCAGCCCGCTGGAGGTCCACGCCGACTGGAACACCGGGTCTCCCGTGGTGGTCAGGTCCCGGGGCGCCGGCTCCGGAGTAGCCGGGGTGAGGACCACATCCACCTGGCCCACCATCTCCACCATGTCCTGCCGGAACTGGCGTCGCAGCCGCTGCGCCTGCAAGTAGCGCACTCCCGGCAGCAGCATGCCCGCCTCGATGCTGGCCCGGATGCGGGGGCCGTACTCGTCGGCCCGCGCTCGGAAGGACTCCTCGTGGAAAGCGGCGCACTCCACGTTCATCACGATGCGCTGGCAGCTGTGGCTGAGCTCGAAGCTGGGTGGCAGCCCGATCTCTTCAACAGTGGCGCCCGCGCGAGCCAGCCGCTGCGCCACCTCCTCGGTATGGCGGCGCACCTCCGGGCTGGCGCGGTCAAAGAAGAACTGCTTTACCAGGCCAATGCGGGGAGGCCGCTGTAGCGCCTTCATCTCCTGGCAATAGTCGGGCACCGGCAGAGTGGCCGAGCCGGGGTCGTGAGGGTCGTACCCCGCCAGCACCCCCAGCATGATGGCGGCGTCCTCCACAGTGCGTACCAGGATGCCCACCGTGTCCAGGGACCAGCTTACCGGGACCACTCCATACCGGCTGATGCGGCCGTAGGTGGGCTTCAGCCCCACGATGCCGTTGTATGCGGC
>CAZPYZ010000804.1:0-1750 GCA_964590215.1 uncultured Dehalococcoidia bacterium
CCGGCCCGTAGGACATCAGGCCACCAGCATCCACAAATGGCCTCACTCCATACACCGCCGGCAGCCGGTGCCTCAGCGCAAGATCTACGACCCGTTTTCGGTGAGCGATGGTGAAGGGGTCCTCCAGCGTGAGGAGACCGCCCGCGCGACTCTTGGTGGCGTCCTTGAAGGCGTCGTCGAAGTCCTCCGGCCGGCGCACCGGGAAGGTGTGTACTGTCACTTTCAACGCGTCGGCTACGGCCTGCACCTCCCGCAAGTCGTATGCTTTGTATGGATTGGCGGCGTTCCACACGACGGCCACACCGGAGAGCTGCGGGATGGTGTCCTTTAGCAGTTCCAGCCGTTTCCCACTTAGCTCTGGCATGAGGAAAGCGAACCCCGTGACGTTCCCACCTGGTCTAGCGAGGCTGGCGACGAATCCGAAGGCAACGGGATCGGCAACCAGGACCATCACGACCGGAATCGTCCCGGTGGCCTCCTTCGCAGCGCGGGTCGCGGCCGGAGCCGATGTCACGATGAGGTCAACGTTGAGTCGGACCAGCTCGGCCACGAGGGAACGAAGCCTCTCCTCGTTTCCATCCGCCCATCGGTACTCAACGAAGACGTTCTTCCCCTCCACGTAGCCCTGCTCGCGGAGGCCCTGGCGGAAAGCCTCGATGTCTACTGCCGGGGGTGCCTCGGCCCTTACGTAACCTATCCGGGGGACTTTCGCCGGCTGCTGCGCGGCTGCCGAGGCCAGGTGCACGCAGAGGCTGAAGGCAAGAACCACGATGATGCAACGGTGGTGCACCATATCGGAGTCTTCCCGTTTTACCTCCGCTCCAGCCGTGAAGCCTGGAGTCTTGGCCTCCTGACGAAGTCTTACTTCTCCGCCGAGAGCCGCTGGCTGAATTCGATGAGGGCCTCCAGCTTGGCCTGAGCTGCGCCGGAGTCAATAGAGTGGGATGCGAGGGCAACCCCTTCCTTGAAATCCCTCGCCTTTCCCCCCGCCACCAGCGTCGCCGCAGCGTTCATCAGCACGATGTCCCGTTTGGGGCCCTTCAGCCCCCCAAGGATCTCACGGATGATCCGGGCATTTTCCTCGCGGTCGCCGCCCCGAAGGTCGGCGATGGACGCCCGCGGGACACCGAAGTCCTCCGGTCCGACGGTAAAGGTTCGAACGGCTCCTTCCCTCGCCTCGGCGATGTGGGTCTCTCCGGTGTTGGAGATCTCGTCCAGGCCGTCGGCTCCATGGACCACAAATGCCCGGATCGTTCCCAACTCGGCCAGGACGCGCGCCAGCGGCTCGGTCAGCGCCAGGCTGTACACGCCGATGATCTGGGCGTTGGCCCCGGCGGGGTTGGTCAGCGGTCCCAGCATGTTGAACACGGTCCGCACGCCGATCTCCCTGCGGGCCGGCATCACGTGGCGCGTGGCCGTGTGCAGGAGTGGCGCGTAGAGAAAGCCGATTCCGACCTCGTCGATGCATCGGGCCACCTTGGCCGGACTCAGCTCCAGGTTGATCCCGAGCGTCTCGACCACGTCAGCAGACCCGCAGAGCGAGGAAAAGGAGCGGTTGCCGTGCTTGGCCACCTTGAGCCCGGCACCCGCGACGACGATGGCCGTGGCGGTGGAGACGTTGAAGGTGCCCGCGGCATCGCCTCCGGTGCCGGCGGTGTCGATGAGCATCTCGCGGTCGGTCCCTGTGAGGGCGGCGACTTCTTCCCCCCGCGTCCTGACCCGCGCCGCCTTCTGTCGCATGACCTGGGCG
>CAZPYZ010000805.1:0-1743 GCA_964590215.1 uncultured Dehalococcoidia bacterium
GCCAATCCAGGTGTACGACCCAGAGTGCCCGTAATGGTAAGCGGCCCCAAACTCTTTTGAATCAGGACTGAATAGCCCTATCTTGACATCGTTGGGCGTCCGATACTGGGCGGTTGTCGTCAGGACGACACGATCCGTGTCCACGTCCTTGACCTGGTAATGCACATCATTCCCCGAGCCCACGAGGATGGCCTGGTACTTTCCATCCGGGGACCGCAGCGACGCCCCCCCGGCTTGCGCCCACACCGACAAGGCATATACCAGGACTATCCCGACCAGCGCCGGCATAAGACCCGTGCGAGACACTATGCTTCTGCTCCGTGTGCCCATGTTCATCCTCCTCGTGAAGGTTGTACAACGGCTGGGGAAAGACCCCGCAGCAAGTCGCGTTCGACACAGCAGACCTTAACGTGCTTCCATCTGGACTCTCCTCTATGCAAGACCTTGAGGGGTCGGGTCCGGTCCAAGGTCGCATACACCTGGGGCTCGATAGACGCGGACGACCCTTGGCGCAGCCTGGCCTCGGAGGGCCCGCTGGGGCGCCGAGGCACCCAGATGGCCTCGGTGCCTAGCAGTCTAGCGCCACCTAGGTCGCGCCCCGCTGGCACTTTTGACGCCTACGGTCTCGTGTGAGACCCTAGGTCCAGGCCGCTTGGAGACGCCGCCAGAGGCATGCGATCAGGCATGGGAGGCGCCAGAGGCGCAAGGCGCGCTGCCTTGCCTCCGCAGGGGCAGGGGGAATGCCCTGTAGCAGCAGCAAGACAGCCCAGGCCGCCCGGCGCTCCAGGGGCTCTCCTGCCGATCTGTACGGGCCGGCCTCTTGGAGGGTAGGGACAGGTCAAAAGTGCCGTCGGCGCCAAGAGGGAGGGGTCCTACACTGTTACCAGCCTCGACGCGACGACGAGCGGCCCGGGAAGTGAGAGCTCTAGGCCGCGTTGCGCCGATGGCAGGCGTGGAGCCTTGAGCAGACCTCCGTCATGCGGCACGTGTCCTGCCTGGCCCCAGCACTTCCTCTCCCTGCAGCTGCGCGGTGAACCTCAGCGAGGGGCAGTCCCTCCTCCTCTGCTAGGGGGTCCGGATGGCGCCGTAGGCGCAGGAGGATACGCGCACGCGTGCTGGCAGCCAGCTTCCCTCGCCGGCCCGTGCGCAGGGGTGCGACCGCGGTGAAGCGCAGCAGGGCTCCCGGTGGCGCGGCGGCCAGCCGCCGCGCGTGTGTCCAGGTCCTCTACGCCAGCAACACCACCAAACGATGCCAAGGGAAGGAGAACATCATGCCAGTGACCTCGCCCCAGAAGCCGCGACGCTCCGAGCGCGTGCCTACCACCAAGCGCGCTGACTCGATCAACTGGCTTGACAACAAGTCGCTCCTGACGCAGACCAGTGGGTTCTTGAAGGAAGGCTTCACGCACACCATCAACCTGCACCAGGGCTGTGCCTTCGCCGGCGCCCTGTGTGGAACCTTCTGCTACGCCCAGCACAACCCGTGGATTACCAAAGGGCGGCCGTGGGCCCTCTACGGCACCAAGCGCCACATTCGGGAGACCTACCGGCGCGACTATGACCGTCAGAAACGGCCGCGCCGTGGTCTCCCGCGGCCCCTGAAGCTCTACATGAGCAGCAGCACAGACCCCTACCTCCCCCAGGAAAGCTCCTTGGGCCTGACCCGGGCATTACTCGCGGAGATGGTACAGCGCCCGCCCGACGTGCTGGTGCTCCAGAGCCACAGCACGCTGATCAGCCGCG
>CAZPYZ010000806.1:0-1741 GCA_964590215.1 uncultured Dehalococcoidia bacterium
CCCAGTGGCACCGGGCGCAGGCGGTGCTCGTCGACACCATGGACACTGGTGAGGTGATGGGTGACCGCGGTCGCGCGCTGCAAGGAGAGGGTAACGTTGGCCTCCTCGTCCTGAGACGGAGCGGTATGGCCTCGCACGGTAACCCGGTACTGCGGGTAGTTCTGCATTAGCGCGGCGGCCACCTGGTCCACCAATGCTACCCCCTCCCGGGTCAGCCGGGCCGTGCCCGCATCGAAGGTGATAGGGACAATTCTCAGTTTACCGACGACGCGCAACTGCCCCCACGCCTGGTCGGACAACGGTTTGAAGGCGGGGCCGAGGGAGGGCCGGAGCGGCCCACCCTTGGCGAGCAACTCCGAGCACAACCCCGCCAGCAGCTCTTTGTGGGTAATCCGGTAGGGATTCCCTCCCAGGGGATCCGAGTCCACAGCGCCCACGGTGAGCATGACCTTCGTCACCTGGCCGATGGTATCAACCAGTTTCTCCCGGGTCGCCGCCGCCACTCCCGGCAGGCCGATGTTGAACCAGTCTCTGCACTGGTTATGGAGGTCGAGCCAGACCACTGTCGAGAGCGCTTTCTCCGCGGCCTCCCGAGAGGGGAAGTCCGTGCCTCGGGAGACCTCCGGGACAAGCTGGTCTCGGTTGGCGCCGTAGTGGTCCAGGGTTTCGAAGTACGCCTTGAAGAAGGCCTTCAAGAGTTCTGGCCGGTCCCGGAGGAGCTGCCGGCGCGCGACGAAGACGTCGATGATCAGCTCGGCGAACTGGTCCGACCCGAACACCGGTACGACCCCTGGCATCGCCAGGGCGCGAGATACGTCAGGTTCCCATAGCACGGCAGCGTCGCACCCCCTTGCCTGAAACCGTTTCAGAGCGTCCTGGGAGCCCTCGGTGTCGATGCGCCACGTGGTGCCGGTCTTCAGCTCATCCAGCGCGAAGTGGGCGATGGCGATGCTCAGCAGGAACGACGACGGGGAATCGGGGGTGAGGCAGATCTTCAGGTTGGGGTTGTTGAGGTCATTGACGGCCGGCGGGCGGGTCGTACCCCCTGGCAGCCGGTCCTGGTGAGCCACGATACGGTCGGCGCCCTTGGACTCGCTGATGGCCGCGGTGATGACTCCGGGGTAGTTGTGGCCCTTGCCGTGCTCCAGGTAGGAGTTCACCGGCAGCACGATCAGGTCGTAGTCGCCGCGGGCGAACTTGGCGTGGCGTTCACTATAGTTCCCACCATCGTTGGTCCAGCGGATGAGGAAGCCTTCGGCCCGCAGGCGGCGCTGGAACTCTGGGCTGGTGAGGAACCAGTAGCCCAGGTAGTTGTCCCCCGCGACCCGAACGGTGCCCTTGATTGCCCCGGCGTCGGAGGACAGCTCCAGCCCCAGCTCTAGCAGTTTGGGCCCGCCCCAGTGGTAAAAGACCAGCCCCGCGACCAGAGCCAGCCCGACCAGGGTGACGACGGCTGTGGTCCGGGTTTCCATTCAGGGCACCCTTACCGGGTGATGAGCTCCGGCACGTTCCTTTGGCCATGCTCTAGCCATGAAATTGCTGGGACGGGGTCGCAACGGCGCGAGGCATCCGAGGGCGGGTGGGGACGCCCACCATTCGGCGAGGAGTATTTTCCTATCTCACGGAAGACACGAGGAAGGACCAGAAAGGTCACCAGGCCTTTTGACCGCGTGCGCATGCGCACCTACCTCCTGAACGCCGCCGCATCGAAATAGGGCGACTCCGCCTGGCTCTCCTTCAG
>CAZPYZ010000807.1:0-1733 GCA_964590215.1 uncultured Dehalococcoidia bacterium
AAGACCGTAGCCACCTCATGGCCTTTGGATTCCAGCAGATCCTTAAGGAGAGAGACGATCCCGGGATCGTCGTCCGCCACCAAGATTCGCGGCATGGGTTTGCCCTAATTCTACAGGAAACCTATTCGTCCCGCCATAGAGATGTCCCGGGAGCGAAAGGGGGGGGCCGCGCAAGCATTAGACGACACAATATGCACTCCTTTGTTATTATAAGATTGTACATGATATTTTGAGACAATATTAAAAACCAAAACATACTATATGCACATAGTTTCTCCACCCCCCACCGCCACCCCGGGACCCCCTTTCCACAGCAAAAAACGCCCAACGGTGAAGGATAACGACCCTTGGCAAATAAAGCCCTCAGCAACACCAAATAACAACAAAGTGGCAAAGTCTGGACGCCGTTCGGGTAGGCCTCCGGGCCCACCCATGCGATGGGACCTTGGGTCCCTTTCGTCGGGGATTGTTGACAACGAATCGGGTTGGTGTTACACTAAGCGCAAGAACAAGCGCCGGGTCCGGGGGCCCGGTTTTTTTTCTCCGGTCCGCGCCGCAACAACGGCCCTGGCGGGTGGGAAGCGCCGAGTGCCCGGGCAAAGGGAGCATCGATGAGGCAGAAGCAGGCCGACAAACAATCTGAGCTCAAGATCCAGACCGCGCGCAGGAAGGTCCAACTCAACGAGAACCAGTGGAAGGTCATCCGCGACAAGTACCTCCGCGACACCCCCACCCCCGAGGAATGGCTCGCCGGGATCGCGCACAACGTCGCCCTCGGGGAGGTCCTCGTCCACCCCAAGGCGCCGGAGTGGGGGGTGTTCAACAGGGTCCATTACACCATCCACGGCTCCCGGGGCCCGGGCCCCAGGCCGGACCGGATGGTCCTGTTCCACGAGAACCTTTACGAATCCTCGGAGAGGGAAAAAAACTTCACGCGGCTCATGGCCAACCTCGAGGAGGCCTGCCGCACGAACCCCGAGGTGAAGGCCCTCGTCGAGGCCTGGGAGGAGCGGTACTACGACCTGATGGCGCGCTTCGACTTCCTCCCGAACTCCCCGACCTTGATGAACGCGGGGCGCGAGCTCCAGCAGCTCTCGGCCTGCTACGTGCTCCCGGTTCCGGACTCGATGGAGGGGATCTCGGCCTCCCTCGCGGCCCAGAGCCTGATCCAGAAGTCGGGCGGCGGGACCGGCTTCTCCTTCGCCCGGGTGCGGCCGGCCGGCGACCGCGTCAAGAAGACCCACGGGGTCGCCTCGGGCGCCCTAAGCTTCATGCAGCTTTTCGACAAGATGACGGACGTGGTCAAGCAGGGAGGCACCCGGCGCGGCGCCAACATGGGGATCCTCCCGTACTGGCACCCGGAGGTCAAGGAATTCATCACGATGAAGTGCCAGCCGGGCGTGATGGAGAACTTCAACGTTTCCGTCGCCATCGACGACACCTTCATGCGGGCGGTCCGCACCGACGGGGAGATCGAGCTGGTCAACCCCCGCACCCTCGAGGCGGTCGGGAAGGCCAAAGCCAAGGAGCTCTTCGACCTCATGGTCGAGTGCGCCTGGAAGACCGGGGACCCGGGCTACGTGGTCTTGGACCGCATCAACGCCTCGGGCTCGAACCCCACCCCGGCCCTGGGCCAGATCGAGTCCACCAACCCCTGCGGGGAGCAGCCGCTCCTGCCGTGGGAGCCCTGCAACCTGGGCTCGCTCAACCTGGCCAACTTCGTGACCGGCGAG
>CAZPYZ010000808.1:0-1731 GCA_964590215.1 uncultured Dehalococcoidia bacterium
TGGCCGGGCTCAAGGAGCTGGTGGACCTGCTGCGGCCCAAGTCCAAGCAGCACGCGAGATAACGAAAAGCGTTCGACCGTTCGACAGTTCGACTGTTCGGCCGTTCAGGAGCGGATCTTCCAGGCGGACGGCCCAACTGCTCCATAAGTTGGGAACGGCGCCAGGAAAAGAGGGCCCGGCGGGCTGCCTGCAGGCCATCCGCCGGGCTTCCCTTCCTCGATGCGGGGCAGCGACTCGGTGGCTGCGGCTAGGCGGTGCCGCACCAGCGCATGAGGATGAGGGCGGTGTCCTTGATGGTCCCGATATAGCTTTCCAGGTCAACCCACTCGTCAAAGGCGTGCATCCGATCACCCTGCGGCCCCACGATGGCCGACGGCATCCCCCCGTAGTTGACCGTCACGCGGATGTCGCTCCCCACCGGGACCACCGCTAGCTCCACCGGGCGGCCGAAGACGGTCTGGGTGGCATCCCGTACGAGATGGATGAAGGGATGGTCGGCGGCGGGCCGGGCGGGGCTGAATGTCATGGGCAGCCACTCCACCGTCGCCGGGTGCTTCCGCAGCCATGGGTCGGCCTCGCAGGCGCACCGGACCGTGTGCTCGATGAGTGATCGGGCTTGCTGGACGCTCTCCATGTGCGGGAACGTGAACACCCAGTCCATCTCGCAGGTCGGCGGCACCTGGTAGATCCAGGCGCCGCCGCGGATGGCGCTCAGGTAGAGGTTGGTGGCGCGCGGCATGCGGCCGCTCCGGATGTAGCCCCTCTCGGTCAGCTCGTCCCGCACCACCCTCCCCCGCTCCTCGTCCAAGGCCCGCAGGACCCCGAAGATCCGCATGGCCTTCTCGATGGCGTTCACTCCCAGGTGGGCGTCCATCCCGTGCACGGTCTCGCCCTTCACCGTGACGCGGAAGGCCACGACGCCCGAGGAACCGATCATTACCACCAACGGCCGCTCGGCCCCGGGATGGGGATAGAGGGCCGCGTCCGCCCGCACGCCCGCCTGGACCACGCACGCCAGGACGCCCCCGGCCCCGCCGATCTCCTCCTCGATGTTCGTCATGCAGATCACGTCGCCCTTCAGGCGCACGCCGGCCCGCCGCAGGAAATCCACCGCCAGGAAGGCCGCGGCCAGCCCGGACTTCATATCGGCGGTGCCGCGGCCATACATCCTTCCGTGCTCGATCTCGGCCCCGAAGGGATCGTGCCGCCACTCGGCGCGGGACCCGGCCGGCACCGTGTCCACATGGCCGAATATCAAGGCGGATCGGCCCCCGCCGGCCCCCGGAAGCCTCCCGATGATGTTCGGGCGCTCCGCGAGGGGCTGCCCTCCGCCCCCGCCCGGGATGAACTCAGGATGGTCCTTCAGCTTCTCCAGCTCGGGGACGAACGCCTCCACCCCGAGCCCCATGGACTCGAACTTCCGCCGGATAACTTTTTGGACTTCGCCTTCTTGGCCCGTCGGGCTGGGCGTACGGATCACCGTGCGAAGGAATGCGATGGCCTCCTCGCGGCCCTCCTCGATGGCCATGAAGACTTTCCGGTCCTGGGCCGTCAGCTCCATCCCCGCGCTTCCTGGAAGACCCCCGGCGACCCCCCCGTTCCGCGGGCCCGCAACGGCGGGACGCTTAACCGCCAGCCGTCGCCACCGACCCGAGGTACGCGAGGACCTCTTCCATGCCCACGACGTCGCCCAGCTTCATCTGGATATCGAAGAGGTTGGCCTCGTGGGGC
>CAZPYZ010000809.1:0-1726 GCA_964590215.1 uncultured Dehalococcoidia bacterium
TGGGCGACGTGTTCCCGGAGGGCCAGATCCCGTAAGGCAGTCAACCATGTGGCGCGTACTGCAAGGTCACATCATAGACGTACTCAAGACGCTGCCCGGGGAGTCGGTGCAGAGCGTCGTGACCTCTCCGCCGTATTGGGGGCTGCGGGCCTACAAGACCGCACCCCAGGTCTGGGGTGGTGACCCACTGCACCAGCACGAGTGGGATCACCAGCGGTACTACATCGAGGGCGGTGGGGGCGCGGGTTCATCGGCTGAGGCCTTCAGCCAGCCGGGTCAGGAAAACGCCCAGCGCATCAAGGAAGCGCGGTGGCGTGAGGATGACACCTGCTCCTGTGGTGCCTGGCGCGGAGAACTGGGTCTTGAGCCGACCCCGGAGCTGTACGTCCAGCACCTCGTGGAGGTGTTCAGGGAGGTCAGACGGGTACTGAGGAAGGACGGCACGCTGTGGCTGAACATGGGCGACAGCTATGCCGGCAGTGCCCAGGGCTGGAGCAAAGACAAGGTCTATGCAGGTGCGAAACAGGCCACGAATAAAGGAAGCATCAACCGGCAGTGGATCGAGGATTACGGCTATTCAAAGCCGCCCGGCTACATCTCCTCCCGGCAACCCAACGGCCTGAAACCCAAAGACCTCGTGGGAATCCCCTGGCGGGTGGCCTTCGCCCTGCAGGCGGACGGCTGGTGGCTCCGATCGGACATCATCTGGGTGAAGCCGAATCCCATGCCCGAGTCAGTCACGGACCGGCCGACCAAAGCCCACGAGTACGTCTTCATGCTCACCAAAAGTGAGCGGTACTACTACGACCAGGAGGCGGTCCGGGAGCCGTTTACCGATGCGACAGTCAAGCGGGTCATGCAGCAGACATTCTACAGCCAGAAAGGCGGCCCGAAGGACGGCCTGAACCCGAACCGGAGCTGCCGGCGAGCGTTGGAGAACCTGCGCAAGCAGTTTGATTCCTCCCAAGGGGGTGGAGGCACGTCTTTTATCGGGCACTCCGGGGCGTACAAAGCCGACGGTACCCCGATCGGAAACCCCCGCGGCCGGAATCCCCGGACGGTGTGGACGATCCCGACCCAGCCATTCCGTGGTGCCCACTTCGCCACATTCCCCGAGCGGCTGGTGGAGCCATGCATCAAAGCGGGGACCAGCGAGAAAGGATGCTGCACAACGTGTCATGCCCCACTGGTGAGAGTGATCGAACGGACTCAGACGCTGAAGCATGACAGCGAACGGCAGACGATTGAAAGCGGGCGGGGAGCCACGGCGGATCAGAGCAAACATGCCCCTCCACGGATGATCCGGGAAATCGGGTGGCGGCCTTCCTGTTCGTGCGGGGGTGAACCGGCGCCCTGTACGGTGCTGGATCCCTTCTGCGGCTCCGGGACAACCGGCGTGGTGGCGGTTCGTTTTCACCGCATGTTTATTGGTATCGAATTGAATTCCGACTTTGTCGAAATGGCCAATCGACGGATCCGGGACTCGCTCCTGCCCGGCAAGAAGGCGAAACGCAATGGCTAAGGTCACGACGTATCTGGCCGGCGCCATCCAGAGCGCCAAGGACGGCGGGGTCAAATGGCGCGAGACCCTCACGCCCAAGCTCGAGGAATTGGGCATTGAGGTGCTGGACCCGACGAGCTGGGAGTCTGAGGAGTTCGGCACGATGGAGGCGGCCAAGGACACCATCAAAGGCTACATCCTCTCCGGCAACTGGGAGAAGTTCGA
>CAZPYZ010000810.1:0-1726 GCA_964590215.1 uncultured Dehalococcoidia bacterium
CGACGCCGAGACGTTGGGTGGCAAACCGCTGTCCGCCTTTGTTTTGGCGGAATCGCCGGCGCGCGCATCGGCTGAGGGCCGTGGGAACGGCGAGAGGACGCCGAGCCCGCAGGCGTCCGGAGGGCAAGGTCCTGTTCACGCCATCAGCGGCACGGTCAACAGAATCGCCAAATTCACAACCACGACAGATGTCGGCGATACACAGGCCCCGATCTCCGAAACTACCACCGGCGACGCCGTGGGCATCGGCACGGACGCCCCCGCCGACAGGCTCCACGTGAAGAGAGATTCGCCGGGAGGGGTAAACGTTCGGCTGGACAACCCCAACTTAGTACTCTACTTCAGAAGTTCACTAACGTATTCTCTCTTCGTCTGTGTCAGGCGGCCAGCGGGGCGGCGGGAGAGAGCTTGTGAAGCAAGTCCGAGAGATCCTGACGGGTAAACTTCCACTGGAAGGGGCGAGCGGTAGCTTGCCAGTAGGATTGGAACTCGAGGATCCGTTCGGCCAGAGTATCCAAGTCTGGGAACTCATTGGGTGTGAGCAACTTCCGCTGCAGGATGGAGAAGTAGATCTCGACTTGATTCAGCCAACTGGCATGAATGGGAGCGTGAACCAGCACGAGGCGAGGATAACGATCCTGCAGCCGGGCCACGGCTTTGGAACCCCGATGAGCCGAGCAGTTATCCACGATCCAGAAGACGCGGCGGGCATCATCGTAGGGTGGCCGGGTCATGACTTGCTCGACGAGGCGGTCAAAGGGAGCGATTCCGTTGCGCGGCTCGCAGCGACCGAAGACCCGAGCTTGGTGAACATCCAAAGCTGCCAGATAAGTCCAAGCTCCACAGCGATGGTACTCATGCTCGACTTTCCTGGAACAGCGCGGTCGGCAGGGTTGGGTGGGGTGCTTGCGACGGCGGGCCTGGATGCTGGTCTTCTCATCGGCGGAGATCACAAACTCCTCGTCTTGCAGGGCTTTCCCTTGCCAGCCACGAGCGTAGAGATCCAACAGCCGCCCCGCTTTGGCCGCAAAATCTGGGTCCCGCGGAAAGATCCAACTGCGATGGGACCAGGGGCGAATGGCGTCCTCATGCAACCATCGCCACAACGTCGAGCCACTGATGGAGGCGACGAGGCCGCTGCGGCAGACTTCCTGCACCAGATCAAAGGTGCTCCAACGAGACAGCGGCAAGCCGTGGGTCGCGGGCAATTCGCAAGCCAGAGCCTTAATCTGCACGACGAGTTCTGGGGGAAAAAGTCCGGGGGCGACCCGGGCGAGAGCGTTCTTCCAGACCGGCCAAGCGTTCCAAGTAGAAGCGCTTGCGCCATAAGCAGACCACTTCACGGCGAGTGTCCAAGCAGCTGGCAATCTCGCCGTTGCTGGCCCCTTCGGCCGCGAACAAGATCATCTTGGCGCGTTGCACCTGAAAGTACGGTAACGTATATCTTGCCGCACGCCTGCGCAGTTCGGCCTCTTCGGCGGGCGACAGCTCGATGTCGAATGGGCTGGTTCTTGGCATGGGATGACATCCTGCTCAAACCATGGCACAGACCAGCTCCTGACCGCAAGCTATTTATACGTTAGCGTATTTATGGAAAGAAGTACTTAGCCAGGCGGCCTGGATGGCCGTTGTGGCCTTCTTCTGGTCCCGCTTGGACGCCTGGCGCAGGCGCGATTCTCTGGTTCTGATGGGCTTCGCGCTCCTGCTTTACCTGTCGCACCTGATG
>CAZPYZ010000811.1:0-1723 GCA_964590215.1 uncultured Dehalococcoidia bacterium
CGGGCCACGTCGTCCTGGAGGTAGCCGTAAAGCCGTTCGTACCGCAGGTCGGCTGCGGGGGCGAGGCAGACGAGGACCGCCTCCTGCTCCAACGCATCGAGGCCGAAGAGCTGCGCCAGCCAGGCCAGCCGTGGGATGGTCGAACCGGCGGGCGAGGTAAGGAGCTGCCGCGCTATGCCGGCCGGGGGGACCGTCTCCAGCAACCGGTCGACGTCTCCGTCGGAGATATAGAGGCCCCGTAACGGGTCCGCGGCCCGCTCCGCGATTTCGGTCCGCATATTGTCCACGGCGAGGCGGAGCCGCAGGTCAAGGCGGCAGAACGCCGCCCGCAATGCACCCGGATCGGAGGTTGCGGATAATTCCATGGCTATGGAAGGTGGGGCAGCAGGGTGGGTGCCGGCTTATCGATCCCCATAGCCCCCTGATCAGCCGTCGGCGTTACTCTGCCCGTTACGGCCGGCATTGGCCACACGAAACCTCAACGAGGCTGACTGCGGTTGCATGAGCTCGGGTTAGCGGTTGTCCGGGGGTAACTGAGTCAACTCGTCGACCGTCTTGACAGCCTGATCCAGGGTCATGAAGCCGTTCGCGGTAAGCTCGATGACCTCGGAGAAGCGATCAATCTGGAAGAGGGCGACCCAGGCGCTGGCGACGATGGCCTCGCCCTCCAGGGCAGGATCCAGCGGCCTGCTGGCGACAGGGATGACACAGCGGAAGAAGATCAAGTGATTCTCCTCACGCATGCCAAAGCAGGGAAGTGGGATCTGTCCGTTGAGGTGGGCGATGAGGCGGCCTACGACTGCCGCGTGGTCTGGTTCCAGCTCAAAGGGCATGGCGTAGAAGAGCTGCAGCATGAACAAGTCATCTTCCTTATGGGGGAGGAAGATCAATTCGAGCTGACGCGGCCGCTCTAGCGAGTCCGGGGGAAGTGCAATAACCAGCTGATCATCATAGGCAGCGCCCGCGGGCACCAGCTCGACGGAAAAATCGTCGTCCTCGAAAGGGCGGACCAGCTGTCCCACGTGGGGCTGGGTCTCCGCGGTACCGGTCACCTGCTACGTCCTCGACTCCACCCCGCGTTTCACAGCAGAGGACGCAGAGAGCGCGGAGGGTTTCTTATTCCTCACTTGGGGGGCCCTCTGCCCTTGGACACCAACCCACAGCGCACAGGCCGCAAAGCCTGCACCACGACCCAGCGCCACCGTCGCACGACATGTGCCGCGGCTAAAGCTACTCACGGTTCTTGAACAGCTCCTGGATCCTCTTGCGGAGCTGCTCGGTTTCTGCCGGCGTGCGGTTCGCCTTGTTGAAGAGGGCCAAGTCCTCCTTGTTTGCCCCGATGTTGCGGATGATGGCCTCTTTGGTCGCACCACCTTGCATCAGCTGGTCCGTCATGAGATCGAGTTTTTCCTGCTTCTTTTGACTTGACTTTTCGACGTTGAATTGCCGCAAAAAGAAACCGCGCTCGTTGGGTGCAACTTTGGCTGCCTTATCTCGGAAATACTGCTTCGCCTTGCGGGTCGCGAGGCCGCCGTACTTCAGCGCGGTGCCCGCGGCGCCCAGCCCCGCTCCCACTGCCGCGCCGATACCCGTCGCGCCCGTGGCGAGACCGGTGACTGCCCCGACCGTCTGCAACCCGCTTGAGGTCGTATTGAGAATGGCGCGATTACGGCGTTTCCGCTGCGTGTCGGCAGCGTATTCGGCCAGGGTCGTATCCTGGGCG
>CAZPYZ010000812.1:0-1722 GCA_964590215.1 uncultured Dehalococcoidia bacterium
ATGGGCTTGTCCTTCAGCATCTCGGGCTCGTAGATCGTGGAGTCCGGGGAGACGACGATGGCGAACCTGGACATGGAGGCGCCGAGGGCGACGATTTTGCGGGGGCGGAGACCCTCCGTTTCGGCCTCGACGGCGCGCTTCATGATGCCCCACTCGCACATCCGGTAGCAGTCGATGCCGCCCTCGTTGTAGACGGAGTCGAGGGGACGATCGAAGACTGACTCGAATTTGACCACGTGGGTGCTGGTCACCTGGGCCATCCCCGGCGTGGTCACGAACTCGGGGTCAAGCCCCTCATCCTTGAAGAACCCCATGTCGCGGGCGACCAGCACTGGCAGGTCGTGGACCGCATTCATGATGGCTACCTGGGGTCTGGTCTTTGTTTGTGAAGTCATAGCACCTCCTCTGTGGTGGCGATTATCTGTCTCCTGGACACTGGGCGCAATCGGCAGTCCTGGGCGCCCACCTCATTTGGGCCAAGGACAGTGTCAGTGCGGCGGTCGGACTACCGGCGGTTGTACGACCTCACCGTCTACGGCCAGCGGGAAGGCGCAGAGATGCTGATCCGTACCTCCAGGACGGCTCGGTGAACCAACCTTGCCCACTATCCTGGGTTGAGCAGGGGAGGGGGGGTGGGGACGGCACCCAGGGTAATCGCCGAGCATTCAGTTGTCAAACAAGCCCTGCCCGCAGGGGGTTTTGACACGGCGGGCGTGCCGAAGTACCATCCGGCCAGCCGTATCAAACACTCAAACACTGTGTATGGGGACCGAAATGGTCAGCGAGCGTATTCAACGCCAGATTGATCGTCTCCTCGACCAGGCTGAAGAGGCATTCACTCGGCGGGAGTGGGCGATGCTCCGGGAATGCGCTAACGACATCCTCAGCCTGGACCCCAACAATCCCGACGCCCAGACGTTCCTCGCCGCTGCCGAACGGAACTCGCGAGCCACCCAGGGTACCGAGCATCCAGGAGGTTCGCTGGTTCGGGATGCGGATGCTCAAAGGCCGCTGACCGCGGGCTTACCCACCTCCTTTGTCAGCGGCCGGTACCAAGTCAAGCGCTTCCTAGGCGAGGGTGGCAAGAAGCGCGTGTACCTCGCCCACGACACCCTCCTCGACCGCGACGTAGCCTTCGCCCTGATCAAGACCGAGGGCCTGGATAAGGAAGGCCTAGACCGCATCACCCGGGAAGCGCAGGCGATGGGGAAGCTGGGCGACCACCCGCATATCGTCCCTGTATTCGACATCGGCGAGGAGGCTCATTCAACAGGCTCAGGACAAGCGGGCCAGCCTCATATCGTTACGCAGTTCATGCCGGGCGGTGATGTTGAGGCGCTGCTGGAACAGGCCCAAGACCATCGATTGGGACTCGACCACGCGATGCGCCTCGCCGCGCAAGTCTGCCAGGCCTTGGAGCATGCCCACGGTCATGGCATCGTCCACCGTGACCTAAAGCCTGGGAACATCTGGCTGACCGCCGACGGGACGGCCAAGATCGGGGACTTTGGTCTCGCGGTGGCCTTGGACCGAAGTCGCCTGACCCAGGCAGGCATGATGGTCGGCACCGTTGCCTATATGCCACCGGAGCAAGCCACCGGCGGCCAGGTCACCACCCGCTCGGACCTCTATTCCCTCGGCTGCATGCTCTACGAGATGGTCTGCGGGCGGGCCCCCTTTGTCGGCGATGATTCCGTGGCCATCATCGGGCAGCACCTCAAC
>CAZPYZ010000813.1:0-1721 GCA_964590215.1 uncultured Dehalococcoidia bacterium
GGCGGGCGAGGCGAAATGGGCCAGGCGGATTGATGGCCGGCGGCTCCGCTGGGAGCTAGAACGGAAGGTCCGAAGCTTGCCACGCGTCGATCCAGCTCTCCGCTACGCCGCGGCTGCGCGGGAGCGGATCGAGAACAAAGGCGACCTGCTCACCGTCACTGCTCAGGACATTTTTTCCTGATCTCGTTGCGACGGCAGCGGAATGCACCCGCCTACCGGGCCGCGCCACTCCCAGCAGTGGGTTGCTGGGCGGGGGGCACATGATCCACCTGGCTGCGCAGGCTGGAAAGCCTGCGCCACCAGAGCGGTGCACCAGTGGGACGCCTGGCTGGTCTTAGAGGGGGTGGCGCGGGGTGATGTAGACAGCCCCCTCTTAACTGTATAGTGGCTGCGTGAAATGGGTGCCGACATCGAGGAAGACATGGACGCTCTGGGGTAGATCATGGACGCATTGACCTTTCTTCGCGAGCAGGCGGACAACGCGGACAACCTGCTCAGGCGGGTGTTTGAGCCGGTCACGCCTGAGCAGGCGGCCTGGAAGCTGCCGGGATCCACGGCCAACACCATAGGGGCCACCTTCCTGCACGCGTACTCCACCGAGGACGAGGCGGTCCATCGACTGCTGGGCATGCCAACGGTCTTTGAGTCTGGCGGATGGAAGGGCCGCCTCGGCTATGACCCGGACGCCTCCTGGACCCTGGAGGGGCGCCCGGACACGGGCCTCATCGCGGCGTACGCCGGGGCCGTCTTCGAGGACACCCGCCGGTATCTCTCGGGCCTCGCTCCGGACTCCCTCGACCAAGAAGTTGAGACTCCCAGAGGCCGCCGGCCGCTTGCTGCGCGGCTCGGGGTCTATCTCGTGGTCCACAAATTCCAGCACATGGGCGAGATCGCCGCGTTGCTGGGCTGTCAGGGGGTAAAGGGGCTGCCTTTCTGAGGAATCGTCTCATGATGATTGACGTTGACACGAACGGGGTGAAAATACTAGCCGCGGCACCCTACCCTCTCCAGGGTGAAAAGGGGCACTCTAAGCCTCTCCAGAGTGAGAGGGGATAGGCGTCAGCAGGTGAGGGCGAGCAGGCGAGGGCGCCCCCTACAAATTCGGGAGAACCCCATGGATGAGGAGAAGTCTAGCGTAGAGGTCGCGGCGGAACTGATCAGGGCGACCCGGCAAGATGTGCTGCGCCGGGCGGCATCGCGGCATAAGGGTTGGGCGAAGGTCCTCCGGGGGTTCCGGCCCCAAGCGTTGACCAAAGAGCTGGCCCTGACCCGGGCTGGGGAGTTTGCGGCAGCGCCGCAGGTACTGCGGGAGCTGGCGGAGGCCTTCTTGCAGAGCGCAGGGGTCCCGGAGGGAGGGAGGCTGGAGGAACGGCTTGCCGTGGCCGCGGCGAACTCGGAGCTGCCAGAGGCAGTCCGGCAGGCATGCCGGCAGCTGGCAGGCGAACCCGCCGCCGCGGACGGTGACGTGGCTGCACCGGCGGAGGCTGCGCCTGAGCCCGAGGCCCCCGCGCCCAGCCAGGCCAGGGCCTCCCGCCGCCGGGCGCGCAAGGCGCTGCAGGCGTAGGATGGGCGCGGAATGTGTTGCCTGAGCGCGGCCCCGCTTCCGAGCCCGGGTCCGATGCGTAGTGAGTGGTGCGTGGTGCGTGGTGCGTGGTGCGTAGTGCGTGGTGCGTAGGGCGTAGGGCGTGGTGCGTAGTGCGTAGGGCGTGGTGCGTGGGGCG
>CAZPYZ010000814.1:0-1721 GCA_964590215.1 uncultured Dehalococcoidia bacterium
TACTTCGTTACTTCCTCATTTCCCTACTTCCTTCGTTGCTGGCCGCTATCAGGTGGTGCGCTTTCTGGGCGAAGGGGGTAAGAAGCGGGTCTATTTGTGCCACGACACCCGCCTGGACCGGGACGTGGCCTTCGCCCTCATCAAGACGGAAGGGCTGGATCGGGAAGGGCGGGAGCGCATTACCCGTGAGGCCCAAGCGATGGGCCGTCTCGGCGACCACCCGCATATCGTCACGGTGTTCGACATCGGAGAGGAGGCGGGCCAGCCCTTCATCGTCTCTCAGTTCATGGCGGGCGGCGATGTGGAGAGCGCCCTCGCAAGGGAGCCGGAGGGGCGAATGCCCCTGGAGCGGGCGCTGGAGATCGCCAAGGCGGTATGCCGCGGGCTGGACGCCGCCCACCGCAACGGGCTGATCCACCGGGACGTCAAGCCGGGGAATGTGTGGCTGGCGGGGACGGTTCAGGGTTCGGAGTTCAAGGTTCAAGGTTCCTCTCCCAACCCAGAACCCAGAACCCAGAACTCAGAACTCGTCGCGAAGATAGGAGACTTTGGGCTGGCGGTGGCGCTGGACCGCTCCCGGTTGACCCAGGCCGGGATGATGGTGGGCACTGTCGCGTATATGCCGCCGGAGCAGGCGCTAGGTGGGGAGGTGACCGCCCGCTCGGACCTGTATTCCCTGGGCGCCATGCTCTACGAGCTGGTGTGCGGGCGGCCGCCTTTCCTGGGCGACGACTCCATCGCCATCATCGGGCAGCACATCAACACCGCTCCCGTTGCGCCGAGCTGGCATAATCCGCAGTGTCCCCGGCCCCTGGAGGCACTGATCCTGCGGTTGCTGGCCAAAGACCCTGGGGAGCGACCGGGTTCGGCGGCCGACGTCCTGGCGGCGCTGGAGGCCATCGATAGCGACGAGCGACGAGCGACGAGCGGTGAGGGGGGGAGGGGACTAGGAGCGCCGAACCAGGAACTCGAAACCAACGTGCTGGAGAGCCTGGCCGGGGGCGTCTTCGTGGGGCGTCAGCGGGAGATGGGGGAGCTGAAGGCAGCCCTGGAGGATGCGCTCTCCGGGCACGGGAGGTTGGTGGCGCTGGTAGGGGAACCGGGCATCGGCAAGACCCGGACCGCGCTGGAGTTGTCCACCTATGCCGGACTGCGCCAGGCGCAGGTGCTCTGGGGCCGCTGCTACGAGGGGCCCGGGGCGCCGCCCTATTGGCCCTGGGTCCAGGCCATCCGCTCCTACGTGCAAGACCGGGACGAAGGCCAACTGCGGTCGGAGATGGGGGCCGGCGCCGCGGACATCGCCCAGGTGGTATCCGACGTGGGGGAGCGGCTGCCGGACCTGAAGCCGCCGCCGGCGTTGGAACCGGAGCAGGCCCGCTTCCGCCTCTTCGATTCCATCACAACCTTCCTGAAGCACGCCAGCCGCCGCCAGCCCCTGGTGCTCATCCTGGAGGACCTGCACTGGGCCGACCGGCCATCGCTGCTCCTGCTGGAGTTCCTGGCCAGGGAGCTGGGCGGGGGCCGCCTGCTGGTCATCGGCACCTACCGCGACGTGGAGGTCTCGCGACGGCACCCCCTCTCGCTGACCCTGGCCGAACTGACCCGCGAGCAGCTCTTCCAGCGGATCCCGCTGCGGGGGCTGGGGCAGGAGGACGTCGGCCGCTTCATCGAGCTGGCGACGGGGGTCACGCCGGCCTCGGGCCTGGTGGAGGCCGTGTACC
>CAZPYZ010000815.1:0-1719 GCA_964590215.1 uncultured Dehalococcoidia bacterium
CTTCGCCGGCACGCGACCGGCGGGGGTCTATCGCTCGCGGGACGGCGGGCAGCGGCCTGGCTGCCCAACTAACCACCCGTGCCCCTTCTCCCACCGGGAGAGAGTTGGGGTGAGGGGGTACGCGCACAGTCACGAGACTCTCTTGTGCACCTCGTGACGTACGCATATAATGCGCTCAATGCTAACCAACGTGACCGCTCAGGATTCTCTCACAGGAGGTGAGCCATGGCAGAATACCAGTTGATCTCCTCCGACTCTCACGTCAGCGAGCCACCAGACCTGTGGGTGGAGCGCACCGACCGCAAGTATCGAGACCGGGCGCCCCAGGTGGTCCTCAACCCCGAAGGGCAAGAGGGCGCCTATTTCGTGTATGAGGGGTATCCGCCGCACAACCTCGCCATCGGGCTGGGTGCGGGCCGGACCCCTGAGGAGTTGGCCGCCTTCCTCAAAACCGGCACGTACGCCGACGCCCGTCCTGGCGGGTGGGACCCTGCCCAACGGTTGCCGGATATGGAGCTGGACGGGGTGGAGGCGGATGTGCTCTACACCACCCTGGGGTTCAGGCTGTTCTGGCTCAAAGATGCCGGGTTGCAGCGCGCCTGCTTCCGCGTCTACAACGACTGGCTGGCGGAGTATTGCAGCTACGCTCCCCAGCGCCTGAAGGGCCTGGCCCTGATCTCCTTATACGACCCGCAGGAGGGCGCCGAGGAACTGGCACGGTGCGCCAAGATCGGCCTCAAGGGGGCCATGATCTGGTGCTCCCCGCCTGCAGACCAGCCCTACAGCTTACCGCTTTACGATCCGTTCTGGGCCGTGGCCCAGGACCTGGATATGCCCGTCAGCCTCCACGCCATCACCGGCATCGAGCGCATTCCGTGGGAATACGAGGCCGAAAAACGGGCCTTGCGCCCAACCGTGACCCCCCACGAAATCGAGAAATCCTTCAGTATCCTCATCCTCTCCGGTGTGCTGGAACGGTTCCCGCGCCTGAAGATCGTCTCGGCCGAAAACAACTGCGGCTGGCTGCCCTACTATTTGCAGCGGGTGGACAGGGCCTTCACACGCTTCGGCCCTTCGGGAACGGCGACCCCCTGGCCGACGAAGTTAAGCTTGAAGCCCAGCGAATATTTCCAACGCCAGATGTACTGCACCTTCATCGATGATCCCTTTGGGGTCGCCAGCCGGCATTGGATCGGGGTAGACAACGTGATGTGGTCGTCCGACTACCCGCACACCGCCTCCACCTGGCCGCGTTCCCGCGCCGTCATCGAGCGCGACTTCAAGGACGTCAACGAAGAGGAGAGGTGGAAGATCATCAGAGGGAATGCCGGCAAACTCTACGGGTTTGACCTGGGGTAACCGCAGCTTCCCTCTCCCCTCGGGAGAGGGTCAGGGTGAGGGCGGCCCCGAGTCAGTTCAGAGCCCCGACTTCCCTCACCCCCGCCCTCTCCCAGTGGGCGAGGGGGTCTTCACTCGGCGCATATGCTCCCAGGGGAAGAGGGAACGGTGGGCTCCGAGGAGGTTGACGCCTATGTCACAGGATACGTTCATCCGCGAATTGTGGGGCTACGCGGAAGAAGTCCCCATGGTGCAACATCCCTGGTTCGATGGCATCGTGCACCACCGTTGGACGCGCGAGCAGATCATCCTGGGCGAAGTCCAGCACTACCTGCGGGTGCGCACCAACCCCATCCACTGGGGCTACATCATGGTCAATGC
>CAZPYZ010000816.1:0-1713 GCA_964590215.1 uncultured Dehalococcoidia bacterium
AGCTGGGCACAGCTCCGCCGACGAGGTGCACGGTGCTGCATCCTCGGTCCCCCGGAGGGGGATGCTGTCTGGACTAGACAGCGGTCGCTTTCTTCTCGCCAGCTCGCGTCCTCACTCCTGGGTCGACATCGGACCTTGACCAGTCCCGCTCGGACAAGCCTTGGTTGCTCCTCTCGAGGCCGGGACTCCTTCGAGTCTCCGGACCTACTCCTATCCGTGCCGGTTCAAAGCTGTCTGACCGGTCACCATATTCTCATGCGCTCGAAGCGCCTGCGGAGCTTTGGGGAAGCGGCCCCATCTTTCGATCGGTCGAGTCATCTCTGCTCTGACCCGCAGGAATCACGGGCACAGCTTCCACCAAGAGCTTGAGTCCGACTTTCACAGTTGCCGCCCGCGTCGACCCGTGGGGGGGGCCTTGTACGCTTTCGTGGCTACTCCCTCAGGCAACGCGGCGGTTTCCAAAAATCTCCACAGATCGATGAGCAACCTGCGCGCGAGCGCCACGATGCCGATCCGCCGCAGGCGTTTGCTCCCCTGCGCGTACTTCCTCTCATACCACCGGGTCAGCGCACTCTCGGGTTGATAGCGCAGCCACAGCCACGCGAGCTCAATCAGGCTGCTCCGCAGCCGCGCACGACCCGCTTTCGAGATGCCCTGCTCCCGGTGGGTCTCTCCACTCTGGTAGGGCACCGGCACCAGACCCACCAGCCCCCCGACCTGGCGCCGATTCTGGAAGCTCCGCCACCCGAAGATCTCGGTGGCCAGCTCCCAGCTCAGGTTCTTGCCCATGCCCCTCAGAACCAGAAGCTGGCGCGCCTTCTGCGCCGTAGGGCTCTCCGCCTCGAGCAGCTCGTCCCGCCGTGCCTTCACGTCGCGGATCTGCTGCTTGATCAGCTGCAGCCGCTCCCCAAGGCGCAGCAGCCGAGCCCTCAACTCACTACCGAGCTCACGGCCCTCCCACGTACGCAGCTCGGAAAGCTGCTCCGGCAGGTCGGAAAAGCGGTGCAGCCGAATGCCCTGCGTCTTGAGCAGCCCCCGGATCGCATTGCGTGCCGCCGTCTTCTCATCATCTAGCCGCGTCAGTTCCCGGTCATTGTGCCGCAGGTCCTCCGCCTCGCGGGGCGGCACGCGCACCACACTCCACACCTTCCGGTCGCCCTCCGTGTAGCGCACCAGCTTCATGACCAGGGCCGCCCCGTCCAGCCCATCCGTCTTGGCCGATCGCCGCCCGCGCTTGATGTCGATACTCGAGCTGTCGACCACCAGATTCTCGATCCCGCACGCCTCCAGCGCCCGATGCAGCCAGAACCCTTCCATGCCCGCTTCGTAACAGCTCACCACGCGCGCATCCTCCGCCAAACCAAACCGCCGCTTCGCCCGCGCAACCTCCCGCTGTACCGCCTCCAGGTCTCCGGCCCGCACGGCCCGCTGCCGCGGCCTCTGGCCCAACCCCGTCGTAAAGGCCAGCCTCCACTGCTTCTCGCTCAGCTCGAACGCCACGTGCAAAGTCGCGCCCCTCGTGCTATTCTTCCCCGCGTGGGCCACTGCCGTCTTCATAGCTTCCTCCTGGTTAAGTTCAAACTCACATAACCAGAGGAACTTGACGGCGGTGGCTCATCTCTGTCTAACCCGCCCGGCCCCTCATAGTATCTTTCGCCGGAATGACGGGAATGGCTAGCCGTCTTTTCAACAGGCCTCTCTAAGGGACGTCTT
>CAZPYZ010000817.1:0-1707 GCA_964590215.1 uncultured Dehalococcoidia bacterium
CCGAAGGTGGAGGACATCTGGCTGGATAAGTAGCAGGCGAACCCAGTAGGCAGTAGGCAGTAGGCAGTAGGCAGTAGGGTGTCCCAATGCGGCCCGCCATGCCGCTAGACACGAGAGGGGAGGCGTTCATCTTGAAGAAACAGCTTGCCGTCCGACCCATCGGCCCCAGCCTTCCGCTTGCCGCCTTCTGCCTTCCGCCTTCTGCCACCCGCTCTCTGCCTTCCGCCTTCTGCCTTCTGCTGCTCGCCGCCCTTGCGTGCGCTCCGTCGCCGCAGGCCGCCGTCTCCGGCGACGGGGGGCAGCCCAGGTCCGGTGGCCTGCTGAACACGCGCGTCACCACCGACCCCTGGGACTGGGACATCAGCTACAGCAAGAGCAACCCAAACGACGACGGGGTGGCCCTCGCCTACGACGGCCTGCTGGCCTTCAAGACCGGCCCCGACCTGGAGTACAGCGACCTGGTGCTTCAGCCGGAGCTGGCCGAGCGCTGGGCGGTCTCGCCCGACTCCAGGAGCTTCACCTTTCACCTCCGCCAGGGGGTGAAGTACCACGACCTACCGCCGGTGAACGGGCGAGAGCTGACCTCCGCGGACGTGAAGTGGACCTTCGAGTACCGCACCCGCACCGCCGAATTCAAGGAGAAGAAGCTCCCCCAGGGCGAAGTGGACTACATCTTCGAGGGGATGCAGCGCATCGAGACGCCGGACCCCTACACCATGGTGGTCCACTTCAAGGAGCCGTTCATCCCCTTCCTCAGCTACGCAGCCTCGGATTGGAACCCCATCCTGCCCCGGGAGATCTACGACGAGGACGGGCACTTCAAGGAGCGGCTGGTGGGCACAGGGGCCTACATCCTCGATACCGCCGCCTCCCAGAAGGGGACCCGCTACGCCTGGAAGAAGAACCCCGGTTACTGGGACGCGGGGAAGCCCTACCTGGACCAGATCCGCTGGCTGGTGCTGCCTCACGAGGCCACGGCCAACGCCGCCTTCCAGACCAAGCAGCTGGACCTCCTGGAGAATATCGAGTACCACGATGCCCAGGAGGTGCTCAAAGCGAACCCCCAGGCGGGGCACTACAAGTTCCTGCTAACTGCCGCCGGCCTGATGTACTTCTCCATGACCCCGGCTCGCAACAGCCCCCTCCGGGACCTCCGCCTGCGCCGGGCCATGGGGCTCGCGGTGGACCGGGACGAGATCAACCGGGTTGCCATGGGCGGCGGGGGCGAATGGGGCATGGCCGGCGGCTTTCACGGGCTCTTTACCGAGGCTGAGGCCCGCCAGCTCCAGAGGTACAACCCGGAAGAGGCGCGCCGCCTGGTCGTCGAGGCGGGCTACCCCAACGGGGTCAACCTGGAGTGGCCCGTGCCCAGCGACACAGACAAGAGCGACATCAGCGTGATGGAGCTCATCCAGGCCCAGGTCAAGAAGGTGGGGATCAACATAGAGTTGAGTTTCCTGGAGCGGGCAGCCCAGCGGGGAAAACGGCGCAGCGGGGACTTCGACATCGACGGCCAGATGTTCCCAACCCTGGGGCTGATGCACGACGACCCCGACTCAATGGTGTTCGGGCGCTTGCACAGCGGCTCCCGCCAGAACTACGGCAGGATGAACGACCCGGAGCTGGACCGGTTGGTGGTGGCGAGCCGGGCCGAGGCCAACCCCGAGAACCGGCGGGAGCTCATGCGGGCCGCCTCCCGGCGTGTCA
>CAZPYZ010000818.1:0-1703 GCA_964590215.1 uncultured Dehalococcoidia bacterium
GGGAGATGAAGATGCAGCCCGCCCTGGAGCGGGCGCTCAGGCACAAGGGGCTGCTCCATGCCTGAGACAGGACTAGAGCACCTCGACCATGGCCCGGTGACCTGGCGCGTCTCGGATGCCCGAGTCAAGGGTCACCAGGGCCGCTCCCAGCGCCTCGGCCAGCGCCACGTATGCTGCGTCGTACGCCGTGAGATTGTGGCGAAGCTCCCACGCCCGCGCCACCAGCGGGTGATGAGGGTAGCGGACAATGGGCAGGTCCAGGAGGTCCTCCAAGGCCTGGCTCGCTTCACCGGGAGTGATAGCTCCCCTGAACACGAGGCGTCTCAACGAATTCGCTACTTCCAGGTCCAGCAGGTGAGGGGCGTGCAACGCTTCGCTGGCGAACCGCTGGCGGGCACGGACACCCCGGCCTACTGGTTGATTAACCAGGTATGCGACGGTAGCCGAGGCATCCGCGACGATCATCCTGGACCGAGGGGACCTCGGTCCTCGCGGATGATCCGGACGATCTCATCAGAGAGGTCTTTAGCCGGGCCCTTGCGGCGGCGGATCCTGCGCTCGATGCGCTCGCTGATCTCTGCTATCGTCGGCCTCTCGGCCAGGCGGGTCGCCTCCCGCAACAGCAATTCAGAAAGAGACAGGCCTTCGTGGGCGGCTCGGACCTTGAGCTTCCTGTGCAGGTCATCCGGGACGTTCCGGATCTGGATCATCTTGGACACGGCTCCACCACTTTAGCATGGGTAGCACCTCTCGCTAGCGCTGAAGTACAGCAATGCCGACGCCGTTTATCCAGCAGCAAATTGACCGGCTCCTCGGACAAGCCGCCGAGGCGCTCGCCCAGTTTGAATGGACCACCCTGAAACAGAGCGCCGAGGCCGTCCTGGGTCTGGACCCGGAGCACGAGGATGCCCGAACGCTGCTAGCCCTGGCTGGGGCGCGTCTCGCGCCCGCCGGGAGCCCCACAGAGGAGGCCAGCAGCGCCCTGACGGCAGACCGGCGAGAGACCGCGGTGCCTGCTCAGCCCGACTCTTTCGTCAACGGCCGGTACCTGGTGGTGCGCTTCCTCGGCGAGGGGGGTAAGAAGCGGGTGTACCTCGCCCACGACACCCGTTTGGATCGCGACGTCGCCTTCGCCCTTGTCAAAACGGAGGGATTGGACCAGCAAGGGCTGGACCGGATCACCCGCGAGGCCCAGGCGATGGGCAAGCTCGGCGACCACCCGCACATCGTCCCGGTATTCGATATCGGCGAAGAAGGAGACGGCAAACCCTATATAGTCACCCAGTTCATGCCGGGCGGCGATATTGAGGGCCTGTTAGCGAAGGCAGATGGACACAGACTCCCGCTGGATGAGGCCCTGCGTATCGCTGACCAGGTCTGTCAGGCGCTGGAACATGCCCATAGCCATGAGATCGTCCACCGGGACCTGAAGCCGGGGAATGTCTGGTTGTCCCTCGACGGGACGGCCAAGATCGGCGACTTCGGCCTCGCCGTTGCCCTCGACCGCTCGCGTCTCACCCAGGCGGGGATGATGGTGGGCACCGTGGCCTACATGCCACCGGAGCAGGCCATGGGCGGTGAGGTCACCCCTCGCTCGGACCTCTACTCCCTCGGCGCCATGCTGTACGAGCTGGTGTGCGGGCGGCCTCCCTTCGTGGGCGAGGAGTCCGTCGCCATCATCACCCAGCACCTGAACACGCCGC
>CAZPYZ010000819.1:0-1689 GCA_964590215.1 uncultured Dehalococcoidia bacterium
TGCTCGGGTGAGGGATCACGAAGCGCTCCATGGCCGTCACGAGGCGCCATAGGTGGGGCGCAGCGCGCTCCAGCTCCACGAGGTCTTCCGGCAGGTCTACGTCTGCCTCTAGGCCGGGAGCGTTGAACGCGCGCCATGCGACCCCCAAGCGTGCCGCCTGCGCAGCGTGGCGCGAAAAGCTGGCGCCGCCCATTTCGAACCGGAAGCCTAGCCCATCAGGGAGGGTGATGCCGTTGGTGCCACCTCGCCGTCCCGGCGCCAGTACCAGGCTCATGGGGCGCGGCCCTGGGAGCATCCCCTCTACTTCAGCGGGACCCAGCAGCGGTAGGTCCCCTGCCAAGAACAGTATCCCGGCCCAGCTTGCTTTCGCGGCGTCATACCTGGCCGTCTCCAGAGCGGTGTTCAGCTCCATTGCCGGGTCCGGCTGCCACTTCACCCCCATCTCGCCGCAGAGCCGGGCGACGGAGGTATCCCCTCCCACCACGGCCACTTCGCCTACTTGACGGCATGGGGCGACGACCGTTAGCACTCGCTCCAACATCCACAGGGAGAGCAGGGCCCGCCGCTCGGGGGGCAGAACGCTCGCAAGGCGCTGCTTCGACGAGGCCAGGGGCTTCATGGGGATGAACGCCTTCACCTGGTCGGAACCCATCAGCCACTCCTGGCGACATCGAGCACACGACAGGCCACATGGATCTTGTCCTCTTCGGACACCATCAAGGTCGGGGTGACGACCGCCTCAATGCCCAGAGCCGCCACCTCCGTCGCCCGGTCAGCATCGGCTTCATCCAGGACGAACACGTCGCAGAGGCCACGGTAGCGGCGGGCGACGGCCACGCAACTGGACTCCTCCCCGAGTTCGGCGAACAGCTTGGCGGCCGGTCCCTTCACCGCCCTGCCGCCGATGATGGGGCTGACTGCGACCCTGGTCCCTGAAAAGCGCGCCAACTGCTGCCGCACGCCCCTCACCGCGAGGATGGGGTCGATGCTGAGAAAGGGGTTGGACGGACAGTACACCACGACGCGGGCGTAACGGAGGGCGTCTTGAAAGGCGGGCGACGGCTCCGTATCGCCGGCTCCCACGAACCGGATCCCCTGCACCCGTGGCTCACACCGCCGACGCACAAAGTACTCCTGGAAGGTAAGCTCACCCTCTTCGGTCAGGACTAGTGTGCGTAGAGGCTGGTCGCTCATGGGAGCGACCCTGCAGCCGATCCCAAGGCGGCGGCACAGCTCTGCGGTGACCTCCGAAAGGGTCAGCCCCGCTTGCAGCAGCTCCGTCCTCCGGAGGTGGGTGGCCAGATCCCGATCGCCCAGGCGAAACCAGGCTTCGCCTCCCAGCGCCTCCAGCCGTTCTATAGCCGCAAAAGTGTCGCCTTCGAGCCCCCATCCCTGTTCCCGATGCGCCACTCCAGCCAGGGTGTACATCACGGTATCCAGGTCGGGGGAAACATGGAGGCCGTGGAAGGTTTCATCGTCGCCGGTGTTGACCACGACGGTCAGCTCGTCCGGCGCCAGCACGCGGCTCAGCCCCAGGACGAGCTTGGCGCCACCGACCCCACCGGCCAGCGCAAGGACATTCCTAGAAGTCCGGCCGGAATCGGCAACAGCGGGACCGGACGGACGCAACCGTGCCTGGGAGCGCAGCCTTCCAGGCTGCCGGGGCGAGGGCCGGGGGGCAGGCAAGAT
>CAZPYZ010000820.1:0-1671 GCA_964590215.1 uncultured Dehalococcoidia bacterium
TGAGCGCCCGCTCCAGGGACGGCTGCATCTTCATCGCTCGGAACTCGGCGATGGCGAAGTCCAGATGATCCAGCGCTTCGGCAGGTAGGGGCGAGGCAGGCCTCGCCCCTACGAGGTCCACCTCAGCCAGTCCGAGCCGGACCAGCGCGATCTCGGGCCGGAAGCGCACCTTCTGGCAGATCTCGAGGCCCTGCCGGTAGTACTCCTTCGCGGCCTCCCGGTCGCCCAGCAGCGCTGCGGCATCGCCCAGGTGCCGGCCGAAGCACGTAAGGTCTCGGTTACGCGTATGCAGCACGCCGGCTAGCGGCGTCAGGACAGGCATGATTGCCGCTGCGGCTTCTCGGTCTCCGACCACGACCGCCAGCTCCAGGAGCCTCAAGGGAACATAGGTGTGCGTTTCGGGGCCGGGCGGAATGGTTTGCCAAGCCTGGAATTCGCCCAGGATCTCGATGCCTGCAGCCTTCTCGCCCAAACGGGCGAGGCAGACTGCTTCGACAAACCGGCTATCCAGCGGGGCTCCTGGAATCCGTTGCACACGCAACGCTCGGTCCAACGCTTCCTGGAACCGCCCCAGGTGGAGGCGAGCTCTAAGCCCCCGCCCGTAATCGTCAAGGAGACCACGGAGCGCACTGCCGGCCTCTTCCGCCAGGGCCACTTCACGGTTCGCAGCATCGAGGGCCCGTTCCAGCTCACCATCGAGCGTGGCAATATCGATTTGACGGGCCGCGGGGCGCAGCGCCATAGAGGGGTCCTGGATCCGTGTTGCGATGCGCTCAACCTCACTCCATAGTTCCTCGGCCCGCTGACGGTCTCCGGATGCCAGGAACCAGGCGCCGCAGTACTCCAATACGGTCCCCAGCGTCATGGCGCTAACCCCGTCCCTGGGAAGGGACACCAGCTCACGCGCCAGTTCCATAAACTCGAACCAGTGGCCGGCATACGACCCAATTAGGGTGGGAATGCCGCATTGGAAGAGCGCCTGACGGTCCCCCGACCGGCGGGCCTCCTCCAGTGCCCGCTGCTGGTGCGTCCAGCGATCGGCGGACCGCTCCGCCAATGGCCGCGTCTCATCCCCGGCCACGGCATCACCCAGGGCCAATTCGGCGTACACTCGGGCCACTGTCCC
Organism: uncultured Dehalococcoidia bacterium; assembly: GCA_964590215.1. Taxonomy (GTDB): domain Bacteria; phylum Chloroflexota; class Dehalococcoidia; order SHYD01; family SHYD01; genus CAZPYZ01. Next base: position 1,127 of record CAZPYZ010000820.1, read on the forward strand.
CGGCTCTGCGAACCGGCCCGCCCGTTCGGCCCACCGCTGGCCCGTGGCGCCTGCCCGGCTTGTGATACCGCCGTAGCGGGTCAGGGAATCGAAGGCCAGCTGGCAGGCCCTGGTCGCCAGTGCGGCGTTTGCCAGGGACTCGGCGAGCAGGAAGGCCTGCTCCGCCGCTTCGTCTACCGCCCGCATCGGCTCACCACCTGCCCCCCACGCCTCAGCGAGCGCCAAGAGCAGCCCGCACCGCGTGCGCCGGTCCTCCGGGTCCACCACCTCCTGGACCTCAATGGCTTGCTCCAACAGGCGGGCCGCCTCCCCATAGGCATAAACCCCCATGGCCCTACTAGCGGCCATCTCGCCGTACTGGACGGCCTTGGCCAGGTCAGCCTTATCGGACGAGTGGGCGAAGTGGTCCGCGAGTTCCGCGGCGTGGTCACCCAGGCGCGCCGCGTACTGGGCCTCCAGCACCCGTGCCACCTGCTGGTGCTGTTGCAGCCGGCGGGGCACGCTCATCTCCTCGTACAGGGTTTGGCGGAAGAAGGCGTGGGAGA
>CAZPYZ010000821.1:0-1666 GCA_964590215.1 uncultured Dehalococcoidia bacterium
GAGATCATGCCTAGTCTCGTGGGCTCGGAGATGTGTATAAGAGACAGGGGGTCGTCCTGATCTGCCGCGGGATACGGGTGGTGGACCCGGTCGGCCAGGAGGCGGTCCCGGTCCCGGACCACAGGCTGAAACTGGCACAGGACTTCTCCCTGGATGGGGTGACCGTCCCGGTCCAGCGCTTGAGGCGCCTCCAGGCCCATCAAAGCCGCCGGTCCCCCTGAGGCCCGCGAAGGGCGGATCACGTCCCATTGCCAGCCGCACCAGGCCACGGTCCACCCCCGCTCCATCAGGAACCCGTCGCCGGGATCGATCTCCGGCGTCGGTTCAACGGCATAGGGCGCCCGGTTGAACAGCCGGACAGCGACTTTCCGGCCGCGGTTCGCCACATCGAACAGCAGCCGGCCGTTGCCCCGCGCCGGGTCCTGGGGCTGGATGAGGCAGAAATCGGCCTCATACGAAACGCGGCCGTCCGGTCCACGCGCGGCTTTGTCCAGGTCCACAATCGCCCGATTCGCCGGGTGGCCAGGTTCTACGCCGAACCAGATGACCCCATCCAGCCGCTCGTAAGGGCCAACCTTCCCGAACGACGCGCCTCCGGCAAGAGGCCAGCGCTTCTCGATCCTCAGCTCAACGACCGCCATGGGAACACCTCAGGACTCAGAGTCCTGCCATTGTGGCACAATTGAGGCCAATAGAGGCCCAGGAGGCGGGGATGGCGACGGTCACCAAGCAGCTCACGTTGGAGCAGTTCCTGGAGCTGCCCGAAAAGAAGCCGGCCCTGGAGTTCGAGGAGGGGCGGGTAACCCAGAAAGTGTCGCCCAAGGCAAAGCACAGCACGCTGCAATACAAGCTTGCCGTGTTTTTCAATCAAGTCGGGGAGCCGGCGAAACTTGCATTTGCATTCCCCGAGCTCCGGGAGACCTACGCCGGCCGCTCCTACGTGCCGGACGTTTCGGTGTTCACCTGGGACCGCATCCCACTGGACGCCCATGGTGAGCCGGTGGACGACCTCTTCGTGCCTCCAGACATCACCATCGAAATACGATCGCCCCGGCAGAGTCTCGACCGCCTCGTGAGGCGCTGCCTCTGGTACGTCGCTAACGGCGTCCGCCTTGCGCTCTTGGTGGACCCGATTCTCAGGTCCGTACGTCTCTTCCTTCCTGGTGAAGAACCGCGGGAGCTCCGGGACGGGGACCTGATTGACTTGGGAGACCTGCTACCCGGCTTCCAACTGACCGTGGACGAGCTGTTCGGCTTTCTCAGGATCGCCTAAGGCAAGAACGGGTAAACCACCGCCACAGGGCCAAGCGTCGAGGGGCTTACCCGTACGTCCCGAAGGTAAAGGGCTTGTATCGGGACGGCGGCTCGTCACTCCATAGCAGATGGTTCTGCGCGGTCAGGATGTTCCCGGTGAGCACGGAGCAACGAACGTGCTCCTCGGCTAGCATCGACCTCATCTGCTGTGCCGTGGTTTCCAGGGGGGCCCGAACTCCCGAGGCAAGGCAGTCATCGTGATGCAGCACTGCGCACAGGAGGATGGGCTCGCCCTTGCTGGTCACCAGCTTCACGGTGTTCCGGAAGTTCTGCCCCAGGTTCCCGCCCACCTCGTTCAGCAGGTAGACCCGGTCGGTCTTGAGTCCCAAGCGGCCCAGCCTCTGACGGACCT
>CAZPYZ010000822.1:0-702 GCA_964590215.1 uncultured Dehalococcoidia bacterium
GGCCGACCCCATGGGGACCCTGACCCCCAGGGCCATGTCGATCTGATCTTCGGGCTGGCCCAGGAGTTGGGCTGCCCGGTGGACATGAGCGTGGACGCCATATTCCCGCCAGACCCCATCGATCCGATGGCACTTGGGGTGGCTCGGGTCGCACGGAAAACGATCGAGGTCGGCTATCAGGGGCGGGTAACGGTGCATCACGTGCTGGCGCTGTCCGCCGTCCCGCCTGGGCCTGCGGCTGAGGTCGTAGCCCTTTCGAAGGAAGCACGGCTGAACGTTATCACTAATCCGGCCAGCAATCTCTTCACAGAGGGCCGCAGCGATCCCGTCAAGCCACGCCGCGGCTTGACCCGGGTGAAGGACTTCCTGGCGGCTGGACTGAACGTTTCCCTGGGTACGGACAACGTTGACGACACCTACCTTCCCTATGTGCACGTTGACATGCTGCAGGAGGCCTTCGTGGCCTCCCTGGCAGCACACCTGGGTACGCGGGCCGAGCGACAGCTTTTGCTGCTAATGTGCACCACGAACGGGGCCCGGACATTGGGGATCGATGCGGATTACGGCGTGGCTCCCGGAAAGCGCGCCGACCTGGTGGTGCTAGACACCTCCTCGGTTGACGAGGTCATCACCCACCAGCCAGAAAAGCTATACGTTTTTAAAGAAGGCCGCCTGTTGGCGGCGAACCGGCGGATTACTGAG
>CAZPYZ010000822.1:712-1660 GCA_964590215.1 uncultured Dehalococcoidia bacterium
TCTGGGCCGGGGCGACCCGCCGCGCTGTGTCGGAGAGAAGCCGATGAGCAATGTGGCAGACCGGGTCCTAGACGCGCTGGACGCCCGCTGGGTTGTCGAGTACACCGCCGAGCTGGTCCGCCGTCCCAGTGTGAATCCCCCGGGGGATTACGGTGCGGTGACAGCGTGGGTGGCGCAGGCGCTTAAACACATGGGCCTCGAACCCTGTGTGTTGGAAGGGCAATCAGGCCGCCCCAACGTTATCGCCTGCATCCCCGGAGTGGGCGGCGGGCCCTCATTGTGTCTCGCCTCCCACACCGACGTGGTCGGCGTTGGGGAGCGAAACAAGTGGCGATACGATCCTTTCTCGGCCTGCATCGACGAGAACGATGTCCTCTGGGGCCTCGGTAGTGCGGATTCTAATGGGATGCTCGCGGGCATGATGGCGGGGTTTCGGGCTATTATCAAGTCGGGCGCTAAGCTCCCGGGGGACCTCTACCTGGTGGCCTACGTGGATGATGAAACCGCCGGACACTTCGGCCTGCGCCACGTCTTCAACCAAGGGCTGGTCAGGGCACAGAATTTGATCCTTGGCGAGGCGACCCTCTTTGAGGTTCAATATGTTTTCAAGGCGCGGATATGGTTTGAGTTGGAGACCATCGGCCGGCCTGCTCACGGCGCCTTTCCCGAGCGCGGGATCAACGCAATTGAGAAGGCGCATAAGGTGATTGAGGCAATACGAAGCATCCCGCTGACTTCGCATCCCAAGCTTGGCCAAGACACGATCAATATTGGGACCATCTGCGGTGGCGAGCAGGTGAACATGGTGCCCGGCCGGTGCCGGACGAGCTTCGATTGAAGCCTCCCTATGACCGGATTGAAGCCCTCCGGTCCAGGGCCTTTGGCAATGTGCCCCTCGTGGTTCAGGGTCGAGCAATAGGCGTGTTAGGGGTGGATTCGAAGTGGAGC
>CAZPYZ010000823.1:0-1655 GCA_964590215.1 uncultured Dehalococcoidia bacterium
CGGGCGAGAGGGGGCGAAGGTCGTGTGCATGGATGTCTGGGAGTCTGGCGAGCCGAGGATCGATCAACTTATCCGCGATGATGGCGGCGATGCGGCCTTCGTGCTGGGGGACGTCACCAAGAAGGAGGACTGGGCTACCGCCGTGGACGCCGCGCTACACCAGTTCGGTGGCCTGGACGTGCTGCACCAGAACGCCGGCGGCGGCGCCTCGGGCAAGGTCCACGAGATCGACGAAGAGGCCTGGGACCGCATCGTGGAGCTGAACCTGAAGGGCCTCTTCTATGGGGTGCGGGCGGTGATCCCCCATATGCTCGAAGCCGGGGGCGGGACCATCGTCTTCACGGCCTCCACCCATGGCGTTCTCGGGAGGGCCGGGAACGCGGTCTACACCGGGACCAAGGCGGCCATCATCAACCTCACCCGCACCCTTGCCTTGGACTATGGGCCTACTATTCGAGTCAACTGTGTCTGCCCCGGCCCCATCGACACGCCCGGGATCCGGGGCTGGCCGCCCCGTCCCAGCCGGGAGCGTGGGGGCGCCAGCGCGGCCGAACGCGCCAGTCACGTGCGGGCTCTCCATCGAGAGGGCCGGCCCGAGGAAGTCGCGTACGCCGTCCTCTTCCTCGCCTGCGATGAGTCGTCGTATATCACCGGCCATCCGCTGGTCATCGACGGCGGGCAGACCATTGATGTGCACTAAGGGACTTATATTGTGACGCATCCTAAGGGTTCCAGTACCCGCTTCTGCGTGCCGGGGTGGGGGATGGAGGGGTCCTCAGGCCGTACTTAGCATCTTCTTGCGCTTGAGTGCCCGCTCTAGTTCCGGCCGCAAGTTCAGCTCCCGGAACTCGCGGATGGCGAAGTTCAGGTGATCCAGGGCTTGGTCCCGTTGGTCGGGGCAATAGCTCAACAACAGATCCGCAATCTGCAGACGCGCAAGCGCGGTCAGATGGCGGCGGCCATAGAGACTGTCCGGTTCGGCGAGATCCCGCCCGTCTCCGTCTATCCAGTTTGGGAGTCGCTCGTCGATGAGTAGCTCCGATTGTCGGTCGTTGAGCAACTGCGTGACTTCTTCGAACGCATTCTCGATGTCCACGATCACGTCCAGCCAGATCTCCCTGGGATCCTCTGGGCCTCTGAATATCTCGAACTGGGCGTCCGGGTATTTGGCCCGTACCATTCCCTTGAGCTCCTCCAGCGACGCCTGAATACGCTCTTGCCGTTTGGTCGTTCTCTGGGCGGCCACTGAACTCACCTCCCCTGGCTTACCGCGGCTAGGAACGCCTTAGCCCTCCGGAATGCCGCGGATGCCTCTCGTTGTGTCACCTGTTTGCCCCGGTAGTCCCCAGTGCATCGTAACTCGTAATTGTCGCGCAACACGTTCCGCATCCCGGCCGGATACAGCTTCCGCCGATTGGTCAGGACACCTTCGAACTGGGCGTGCACAAAGCGGTGTGCCCATTCGAGCCGTCGCCCCGGCGGGCTCGGATCCCGGCCTGCATCAGGGCCGAGACGGCTGCTTGGAAGCACGCGTAGTAACAGCGGTCGGCGCAGTTGTTGTAGCGGCCGTTGGCGAACGCGGTCTCCGCGCCTCGAGGCTCAGCCACAGGTGAGGAGCATCACTCCATGCGCACGTTCTTGCTGAAATCGTAATC
>CAZPYZ010000824.1:0-1653 GCA_964590215.1 uncultured Dehalococcoidia bacterium
TCTGGCCGTGTTCCATGAGGCCGCGAACCCGTTGAGCTTCCGGTAGACGGGGCGGAACCTGGAAGAGTGCCTGGAGCTGCGGGTAACAAGAGTCCGGTCACCCCAGGGTAGAGTGGAAATCGCCCCAAAACCAAGACGGATATGGCCACCCTAAACGCCAATCGAACCCAGTGGGTCCGCCCCCCGGCCCGTTAAGCTTAGCCCAACCGGTGGTTTAGATGAGCCGAAACACCCTGCGAGGCGGCCCGCCTGTCCCTTCTGGAGGAATGTGCAGGTTGAGGACGGCCGACCCCCAGGGCTCTGGCGGCTACCGAAGTGAAGCCCGGCGACGATGCAGAACAGCGTGATCCTCCGGAGAAGACGATTTGTCCGAGAGGCTGGGCCTCCTCAGTGATCGGGATACTCTGGGCCACGCCAACCCTCTGGTTCCGATGGGTAGTTCGATGATACTAACAGCTCTCGCACAAGCCCAACAAATCGATCCGTCGTTTCGTTCCAGGTCGGCAACTCCGCGGCGCGCCGGCGCGCCTCCCCCGCGGCTCGCTGGCGCCATTGCGGGTCGCGGGCAAGGGCGTCCATGGCAGTGGTAAGCGCCACCTTGTCGCCGGGCGGGACCAGGAGCCCACATTCTGAGGTGACCATCTCCCGAATCGGCCCCAGGTCTGAGGCGATCACGGGTAAGCCCGCGTGCAACGCTTCGGCCACCACGGTCCCGTAGCCTTCCTCCAAGGACGGCAGCACAAAAACATCGGCGCCAGCGTAGCAGCGCCCCAGGGTTTCCCCAACCAGAGGACCATGAACGCGCACCCTCCCCCGCAGGCCAAAGCGCTCGATCAACGCGCGGATGCGCGCGGCATAGGCCTCCACGCCCAAGCTCCCAACCAGATCCAGGGACGCGGCGATCCCCATCCGGCTGAAGGCATCCACGAGCAAGTGGATACCCTTTGCCCGGGACCAGTTCGCGACGCATAGGAAGCTGGGCGTTTCCCGCTCCGGCGCTCGAGGCATGAGGGGCACGCCATCCCGACCGGGCGCCAGCACGACGATGCGGTGTCCCAAGCCCCTGGCCTGCAAACGCCGCGCCAGATCGGGGCTGGTTGCGACCACCACGCCGGCTGCGGCGAGCACCGCCGCCTCCGCGGCCTCGGAGGCCCATCTTCGGGACGGCGAGACCAGGGCGCTGGGGAGCAGATGCATCAAGGCCATGAGTGGAGGCCGCGCAGACCAGGACAGCCGCGCTGCGGGGAGGAGGGCGATGCTGTCCAGGATTACCAGTCGCGGCCGCAACCCTTCCAACTGCCGCCTGAGGCCGCGAGCTGCCGGACTCAGCCGCCCCTCCGCGAGGATCACCGGTTCTACCGAGACCCCGGCTCGAGTAAGCCCGCCCAGCAGGTGGCGGTTGTAGAGATAGCCCCTGGTTAACCGGCTGGTGTCCCCCGCCGTGACCAGGACGACGTCAGGCATAGGAGAACAACACTTGGACCGTCTCCTCCGGTCGGGTTTTTATCAAGCGGTACGCATCCTCCGCCGAATCAAGAGGGAATCGGTGAGTCACCAGGCCGGCAGGTCCAGGGCGAGGCCCGGGTCGACCTCGCCGCGGTACACCAGCACCTCGGTCCCATGGCTGATGGCCGAAGCCACTGTCCGCACCCG
>CAZPYZ010000825.1:0-1643 GCA_964590215.1 uncultured Dehalococcoidia bacterium
ATCCCAGGCCTGAAGGACCGCCTCCCGTGCGCACCATCGTCATCCAGGTGGAGGCCGGCCACGGGCTCAAGATCAACCAGGAGGTCGCGACAGAACAAACGCTAGGCCCACGCCTGGAGGAGATCTTCAAAGCCCGCGCCGAAAAAGTGGTCTTCGTCAAAGGAGACGACAACGTGGAATTCCGCGAAGTGGCCAGGGTGATCGACCTTGCCAAAGGCGCCGGTGTGGAGAAGGTTGGACTGATGACCGCGAAGATTGAGCAAGGACTGTAATCCTCGGATTCTGTTTCTGCGAGTCCCTTCGTGGATTGTTTCTTTTCCGTGGCATACAGGGGGGGCCAACATGTTTGAGCAAAGCCTGCTGGAGATCGCGGCGCGGGAAGCTCCGCGAAAGCGATGGACGCTGGCGCTGTCTTCGCTCTTCCAGTGTGCGCTGGTTGGGCTTCTGGTCCTGGTTCCGATGCTCTGGACCCAAGCGGTGCCCCGGAAGCTGCTGCCGGAAGTGCTCCTGGCTCCGCTTCCTCCGCCGCCGGGCCCCGCCGAGGATCGGCATGCCGCAAAACCGGCGAGGGCCGTCCCAACGGAAATCCAGGAAGGCCGCGTGGTGGCGCCCAACAGAGTCCCCGAGCAAATCGCCGTCCTCCAGGAGGACTCCCCGCCGCCAGCGCCTCCCGGCGGCCCGGACAGATGGGGCGTACAGGGCGGAATCGGCCATGACGCCCAGGGCAGCAGCCTTTGGAGCAACCTCATCAGGCCCGCGCCTGCTGCGCCTCCAACACCGAAGCCGGAAGCGCCTCGGGCGCCCGTGACCGTGGGCGGCGACGTGCAAGAGGGCAAGGCCATCTACCGTCCCGCCCCGATCTATCCGCCGCTGGCCCGCCAGGCGCGCATCCAGGGGACAGTGGTTCTGGAAGCGATCATCAGCAGGAGTGGGACGATCGAGAGCCTGAAGCTTGTTCAGGGTCACCCCATGCTTGTTCCGGCCGCCGTGGAGGCCGTGCGCCAATGGCGCTACCGCCCCACGCTGTTGAACGGCGAGCCGGTGGAAGTCCAGACGACAATCACGGTACACTTTACGCTCAGAGAATAAGTTCAGGGAGAGCCGCCGATGCGCTTCCGGAATCTCTTTCCCGCTTTTCTTCTGCCGATGCTTCTGCTAACTGCATCCGCATACTTACAATCAGGTGCGCGCGACGAAATCAACAAGGGCATGCAGGCGTATAAGGCCGGCCAATACGACGCCGCCATCACCCATTTCCAGCGGGCTTTGCAACTGGATCCGCGCTCTACTAAGGCCCGGATGTATCTGGCCACGACCTATGCCAGCGAGTACATCCCCGGAGCACAATCGGAGGACAATCTTCGCCTTGCCCGCCAAGCCATTCACGAGTTCAAAATAGTCCTCCAAGACGACCCCACCAACATCAATGCCACTACTAGCATCGCCAGCCTGTACTTCAACATGAAAGAGCTGGAGGAGGCCCGGCACTGGTACCTCAAGGTAACCGATCTGGACCCTCAGAACGCGGAAGCTCAGTACTCCGTAGGTGTAATTGGTTGGACCCAGACCTACCGGCCCCGCATGGAACTGAAAACCGGGTTGGGCATTCCGCCCGAAGGACGCATCACCGATGACGTAGTGCG
>CAZPYZ010000826.1:0-1640 GCA_964590215.1 uncultured Dehalococcoidia bacterium
CCGCGACCTCCCTGGGCGAGGCGAGTTTGCCCTCCTGGCGCATGCTCCGGAAGGTGGCGACCCTGCTGGAGTCCTCGGGCGAGGAATTGATGATGACCGTGGCCATGTCGGTGTCCACCACGCCAGGCGAGACTGCGACGACGCGGAAGCCGCCCCGCCCGTCGAACTTCTGCTCCGCAGCGATGGTCCGGCTCAGCATGTCGAGACCGGCCTTGGAGGCGCCCATGATGCTGGCGCCGTCGGTGGGGTTCCGGCCTGCCCCCGAGGCGATATTGACGATGATCTTCTCCGCGCCGGCCTCTCGATACGCGGCCACGAAGCGATTGCTGAGCAGAGCCGGGGCAACGAGATTCACGGTATATCCCTGCACGATGGCCGCCGGCGGCAGCTTGCCAACGGGTGCGATGGCGATGACGCCCGCATTGTTGACCAGCACGATGCGCCGGGCATCCGGGTGGGGCGCAAAGTCGAAGGCCTTCACCTGCGCCAGATCGGACAGGTCAATGCGATGGTGCCTGTAGCGGGGGTGTTGCGGGCCCTCACCGCGGGCGAGCCCAACGACCGCATTGCCCGCATCCTCTAGCAGACGCTCGACCAGCGCACGGCCGATGCCACGGCTGGAACCTGTCACGTAGTAGTAGTCCATTGGTCCCCCTCCTCATGCCCGTTGCAACGTAGATGGGGCCGGGCGCAGCCTGAGTTTCGGCGCGATACCCGTTCCAGGCCAAGGGGCGTTTTCCCTAAAAATTCCCAGGATTGTCCCAAAGCAGGGTTCCCCGCTCAGAGGACCAGCGCGGGCGGACCGCGTGGGGACAGCGGATTGTCCCAAAACGGACTAGGGCCATAACCTCCTGGTGGGTCCAACGAGTTTCTGTTGGTTTCGCGTCGGCGGCTGTCGCCCTGAGCTGCAGCGAAGGGTCTGGTGCGGGCGGGGCCTCCCCGCCAGATGCTTCCGGAGCCTGCCCTGAGGCACGAAGGTCAGCAGGACAGGGACAGACCGTACAAGAACGCGGTGCGCCATCCCCGGTGCTACAATTGTGCTTACTTGAGAGGAGAGACTACCATGCGGACGGTGGGCGCCCGTGACCTGAAACAGCACACCGGTGAAGTGATCGCCCGAGTTCGGAGCGGTGAGCGGCTCGTGCTCACAGTGCGGGGTCGCCCGGTCGCGGTGATTGCTCCCATCGACCAGGCCGCCCTCGATGCCGCGATCGCTCGGGAGCTCGAAAAGGCCGAGGGCGAGGGCTGGCTGGCCGCGGCGGAAGGCGCCTTCGCGTTCTGGGACAACGAAGAGGACGCGGTCTGGGACCACGTGCCGGTGCGGTGATCGATGGCCCGGGGCGACATCGTGCTGGTGCCGTTTCCGTTCACCGACCTGTCGGGGCAGAAGCGTCGGCCGGCCCTGATTGTGTCTCCTGACGGTTTTGATCCCGAGGACCTGGTCCTCTGTGCCATCACCTCTCGCTTGCCCGGCCGCCCGGGGCCCTGGGAAGTTTCCCTCGAGATTCAGGATGTGGTCGGTGGGCAGTTGCCCCGGCCGAGCATCATTCGAACTGGCAAACTGTTCACCATGCATCGAGCCCTGGTTCTGGGGCGGTTCGGCGCGGTCCGCCCAGCCAAACTGGGCGAGGTCCTGGCCG
>CAZPYZ010000827.1:0-1636 GCA_964590215.1 uncultured Dehalococcoidia bacterium
TGGCAGCGCTTCAGACGGGTAACGGGAGCCCGCCTGCGCGGGTGGGCCCGCAGGATCCGGGACCTCCCCGGGACCGTGCCCGCGGACCAGCTGATGCTGGCCGCGCTGCTCTTCGTGGTTGCCGCGTTCTTCCTGCGCTTCGTGCTCCCCGGATTGGCTCGAGTCGTGGGCGTCATTGGTATCCTCATGTTCCTCGCGGCCTTTGCCTTCTCCTTCCAGCAGCTCTTGGGGGGATCCCGCTACGAGCGGCGCTGGCGCGGCCGCTCGATGGAGCGGAGCCGGGGGTCACCGACCCCGCTCGACCGCTTCATCTTCTGGCTGCACCGTAAGCTGCGGGGCTACTGACCAGTTCCGGGTCTCTAGTTTCTCGTCTCTAGGTCGTCCGCTGCCCCACGACTTCTTGGTGCAGTACGGTCTCCCCGCGGTGGTTCTGGTCATGTTCCTCAAGGAGGCGGGGGTTCCGATCCCGATCCCTTCGGACCTCCTGATCATCGCTGCGGGCGTGCAGGCGGGGACAGGTGTGTTCCCCATCGTGGAGTTGCTGCTGGGCCTCGGGCTGGCCGTCGTTCTGGGCAGCTCCCTCCAGTTCCTCCTGGTCCGCGGCCCAGGACGGCGCCTCGTCTATCGCCTGGGGCGCTGGGTCGGGCTTCATGCGGGCCGGCTGGACGCGGCGGCGGCGGCGCTCCAGGCGCGAGGCGGCGCCGCGGTGTTCCTGGGGCTGAACCTCCCCGGCGCCCGTGCGGGCACGGTAGCCGCGGCTGGCCTGGCGGGCCTCCCGTACGCCGTCTTTGGTCCTGCCATGACTGCGGGCAGCTCGGTGTACTACGGCTGGCACCTGGCCCTGGGCTATCTGGCGGGGCCCTCGGCCTTAGCTCTGCTGGAGGGGTTGTCCGTGCCCCTGCTACCCGTCCTGGCGGGACTGGTGGGTTTGGGCCTGGGAGGCTGGATCCTGTTACGCGCCCGCCGTGGAGCTGCCACCCACCTCCGCTGATTCACCGAGGCGGCGTGCCCTGCGTGCCTCATCGCCAGTGCCCTGCAGCCGGCGGCATTCGCACCCAGCCAAGGTGGTCCCCAGCGGGCCGCCGACTGATGCCGGTTGCTATTCTCGCCCCACTGTAGCCTCGAAACGGGCGGGCCGGCTAAGAGTGTCGCAGTACATGAGCAGCCCCGACGCGCGGAGGCAGGGCGGCTCCCGTCCCGGAGCTCCCGTCGGGGTTGGTCCGGAGCCTGGCCGGGACCTTCAGCGACCGGATGTCGCCGGTAGCCGTGGGCGAGATGGGAAAGGGCCCAAAGGAGAGCGCCGCTTCCAGGGCTGCGCTTGTTCGGCGGTCACCCCGGATACGCACCGCAGGATGCTCCACGTCACGGACCCGGTAACATTGAACGGAGAACGACCCAATGGTACAACTGTCTCGTGATTCCGGCGTTCGAGGCAGGTCCTCCTTCGTCGAGAGGCGCTGGCAGTAGACTTCGGTGGGAGGGATGCCCTTCCGCTTGAGTTGCAGCACTAGCCGCTGTAGATTCCTTGCGGTACCCACTACCTCTCGGTGGTAGACTGCAACCCACCGGTCCGGGTAGCGCTGTAATAGCTCGTCGCGGTGCTGGTCAAGGTATAGGGCATCCTGCCGGAGACGAT
>CAZPYZ010000828.1:0-1629 GCA_964590215.1 uncultured Dehalococcoidia bacterium
CGGCGCCGGGGTGACGCTGCCCCTCGGTTACACCCAGGGCCGGGAATACGCCGAGCTGGTCTGGCCCCTTGATCTCCTGTTTCTCGCCTGTCTGGTGCTGCTGGGGATCAACGTGTGGGGGACCGTCTTAAGGCGCCGGGAACCGCGCCTGTACATCACGGTCTGGAGCTTCATGGCCGCCACGGCTATCGCGCCCTTGGTCTACGCCATCGGCAACAAGGTCTGGGACCCATCAGGCGCCTACACCGGCATGAACGACGCGATCATCAACTTCTTCTACGTCCACAACATCTTCAACATCTGGTTCACCACTACCGCCCTCGGCCTCTTCTTCTATCTCATCCCCCGGCTCTCCGGGAACCCTCTGTTCAGCCACCGCCTGGCGATCTGGGGCTTCTCCAGCGTCTGGACCGGCCAGCATCACCTCCTGTACGGGCCCGGCCCGGAGTGGCTGGAGGTCCTTTCGGTGGCCTTCAGCATCCTCGCCGCCATGGGGAACACCGCGTTCCTGGTGAACTTCGTGAAGACCATGGAGGGCGCCTGGCACAAGACCATCAACGACGTGCCGCTGCGCTTCGTGGTCATCGCCTCCATCTTCTACTTCGCCACCTGCCTCCAGGGGATCGCCCAGTCCTTCCGGGGCTTCAACGCCTACATCCACTTCACTAACTGGGTCGTAGGCCACGCCCATCTGGCCATCGCCGGTGCTTATACCTTCCTCGCCTCCGCCTTGGTGTACTTCCTCCTTGGCCTGGCGGGGAGGCAAGTGTACAGCCGGCAGCTCATGGAGTGGCACTTCTGGCTAACCCTTTCGGGCCTGCTGGTATTCATGACCAGCCTCTGGATCGCGGGGCTCGTGCAGGGGCAGAACTGGAGCATCGGCGGCGTGCCCTTCATCGAGACGGTCCGCTCCATGAAGCCGTTCTTCTTCGTGCGCATGCTGGCCGGCGCTACCATGGTCGTGGGGCAGCTGCTGTTCGCCTACAACGTCTGGATGACGGCACGGGGGGCGGGGGATCCGAGCCACGACCGTGAGGGAGTGGTCGCAATCGCATCCCAGCCAGCGTGACATGCGTCAGCCAAGTACCGCCTACCTGCTCCTTGCCTCCCTCTTCTTTCTTGCGGCTGGCGTCGCTGTCACCGTGGGGATCCCCGCCCTCGAGACGGCCCAGCTCTCAGGAGCCTCGCCCTACACCCAGCGCCAACTGCGCGGCCGCTCGGTCTACATCCGGGAGGGGTGCATGTACTGCCATACGCAGCAGGTGCGATCGGTCGAGGCGGACCTGGGTACCGTCCACAGCCGTGGCGACATCGGGCCGGAGTCCATCCCTCGGGACTATGAAGGCCAGCAACCGGTGCTCTGGGGTACCAACCGTCAGGGGCCTGACCTTTCCCATGCCGCCACGCGACCTCCCGGCAACAGCCGGGAGTGGCAACTACAGCACCTCATCAATCCCCAGCTCTTCAATTCCGGGACGCTGATGCCTTCCTTTCGGCATCTCCCCCGCGAGGAGCTGGATGCCCTGGTGGACTACCTGATGACGCTGGAGTAGTGCTATGCTGTACCCCGCCTACTGGCTGGTCATCAGTTTTGTAGCCTTTGCGCTGTTGTTCTGGCTCGTTCTCCTC
>CAZPYZ010000829.1:0-1625 GCA_964590215.1 uncultured Dehalococcoidia bacterium
TACGGTGGAGATGTGCGTCACCCAGCCCGATCGCCCTCAAGGCCGCGGGCTCAGGCGTGAGCCCTCCCCGGTGAAACGCGCGGCCCTGCAGCTTGGGCTGCCGCTGGCACAGCCCGAGCGGTTGCATGGGGGTCTCTTTGAAGGGCTCCGTCCGGACATCGGGGTCGTCGTCGCCTATGGGAAGCTGATCCGGCCTGACCTGCTGGCGCTGCCTGCCCATGGGATGATGGGGGTGCATCCATCGCTGCTACCGGCGTATCGTGGAGCCGCCCCCGTGGCGTGGGCGCTCCTCAATGGAGAGACGACCACCGGGGTGACGATCTTCAGACTCAGCGAGGGGTTGGACGCAGGCGACATCGTCTCACGGCAGACGGTGACGATTGGAGCGGAGGAAGACGCCGAGGCGCTGACCCATCGGTTGGCAGCGTGCGGGGCCGTGGGGCTCATTCGAAGCCTCGAGGCGGTCGCCGCGGGCCGCGCGAGGTTTGAGCCGCAGGATGAGTCGCAAGCGACCTTCGCGCCTCGCCTGACAAAGGCGCAGGGGCGCATCGATTGGCAAGCGCCGGCCGAGCGGATCGTGCGGCTGGTCCGCGCGACCGTCCCGTGGCCGGGCGCGACGACGACGTGGGGAGGGAAGCCGCTGAGAATCTGTCGTGCCTCGGTCGGGACTGAGCCGTCCCCTGGGGCGGCCGCCGGAAGCGTGGTCCGGGCGGGCGCAGAGGGGATCCTGGTGGCCGCGGGCCGTGGGACCGTGGTGATCAACGAGATCCAGCTCCCCGGCAAGCGCCGTATGAGTGCGAGAGAATTCTTAGCCGGCCATCCCCTCACGGCAGGAGAGCGACTTGGGACATGAGCGCGCGACGCCAATCGATGCTGGATGATGGGTGCTGGATGCTGGATGATGAGTGCTAGATGATGGGTGATAGGTGCTAGATGCTGGATGAACGAGGGACGTCCGTATACTTCGTGGTGAAGCCCCGGGCGCATTGTCTTAGTGCATCCATCACCAATCATCTATCACCCAGCATCGCTTTTCGACGTGAAGATGCCTGAGTTGCGGAAAGATCCGCTGATCGGACGTTGGGTCATCATTGCGACGGAGCGCGCGAGGCGCCCGGTGGATTTCATTGCCTCGCACGACGAGCCGCAGCCGCAGAACGATTGCCCGTTCTGTGAGGGAAGGGAAGCGCAGACGCCCAAGGAGATTTTTGCCATCCGGACCAACAGCTCACAGGCCAATCAACCCGGCTGGAAGGTGCGGGTCATCCCGAGCATCAAACCGGTGCTGCGGATTGAGGGCCAGCTCAACCGACGGGCCAAGGGGATGTACGATCTCATGGACGGCATCGGGGCGCATGAGATTATCGTCGAGAGCCCGGAGCACATCGGCAACGCCGCGGATCTCTCGGTGGACCAACTCCATGCCGCCCTCCAAGCCTCTGTGGCTCGGATCGCCGATCTGGAGCGGGATACCCGCTTTCGCTACGTCCTCTGGTTTAAGAACTACGGTTCGGTCGCCGGGGCGGGACCCATCGGCCACAGCCGCTCCCAGCTCATCGCGACGCCGGTCACGCCCTTGCGCGTGAAAGAGGAGCTCGTCGGCACACGCCGGTACTTTGAGGATA
>CAZPYZ010000830.1:0-1622 GCA_964590215.1 uncultured Dehalococcoidia bacterium
ACGAGAGGGAGTCAGGAAGTCAGGGGGCCTCACCGCCCCCAGGGGGCGGGCGCTCATGACGATCGAAAGCCCGGTCAAGGGGAGAGTACTAACGCTGCAGCGCCGGCACATCTTGGACGTGGACGACTTCACGGAAGGGGAGATCGAGCTGGTTTTTCAGACCACGGACGCGATGAAGGACGTCCTGGGGCGAGAAATCAAGAAGGCACCGGCGTTGCGAGGCAAGACCGTGGTCACCCTCTTCTACGAACCTTCCACCAGGACCCGCATGTCCTTCGAGGTTGCCGCCAAGGCCCTGAGCGCGGACGTGGTGAACTTGACCGCGTCCACAAGCAGCGTCACCAAGGGTGAGTCCTTGGTGGACACAGTGAAGACGATTCAGGCCATGGGCATCGACGTGCTAGTGATGCGGCACTCCAGTTCTGGCGCCCCCTATCTGGTGGCCCAGCAGGTGGGGACCGAAGTGTCCGTGATCAACGGAGGCGACGGCTGGCACGCCCACCCCACCCAGGCGCTTTTGGACGCATACACCATCCGGGAACGGCTGGGGGACGTGCGGGGGCGCAAAATCGCAATCGTGGGCGATGTCTTGCACAGTCGGGTCGCCCGATCCAATATGTGGGTCCTTGGAGCCCTCGGGGCGGACGTGGTCTTGTGCGGGCCACCGACGCTGATGCCGAGGGCGTGGACCGACCGGCAGGCAGGCAAGATGCCTGCGCTCCCAGGGATGGGGATTACCTACCACCTGCGAGAGGCGTTGGAAGACGCTGACGTCGTGATGGCGTTGCGGCTCCAAAAGGAGAGGCAGGAGGATGGCTTGCTGCCACATCTCGGGGAGTACATCACAGGCTATCAGATCAACCGGGAGCGGCTCCGCTGGTGCAAGGCCGGGGCGCTCCTGATGCACCCAGGCCCCGTGAACGAGGGTATCGAAGTGGCGTCCGATCTGGTCCGGGACGTGCAGTCGTTGATCGACCGGCAGGTGACCAATGGTGTTGCTGTGCGGATGGCGCTGCTGTACCTCCTCGCTGGGGGGCCCGTTGAGTAGGACCCAGTCACAGTGGGACGGTTGTCAGAGCGTTCCCTGCCTTCTGCCTTCTGCCTTCCGCCTCCCGCTTCCATGGGGGTTTAGCCAATGACAAATCAGGTGGCCCGGCCTCTCTTGATCCAGGGCGGCAGGATTGTCGACCCCGCAACAGGGTTGGATGCCGTGGGGGACCTGCTGGTGGCGGAGGGGCGGGTCGCATGGTCGAGCCTGGAGCGACGGCCGCCACCGGTGGCGCCGGCGCTGTGCGAGGTCCGGAGCGCCGCTGGGCTCATCGTGGCGCCGGGTTTCGTGGACCTCCACGCGCACCTGCGTGAGCCGGGCTATGAAAGTAAGGAAACCATTGCCACGGGAACGCGGGCAGCGGCCGCCGGTGGGTTCACAACCGTGTGCTGTATGCCGAACACCCGCCCCGTGATGGACGACAAGCCGGTGGTCGAGCTGGTGCTTCGCATCGGGGCCGAGCAAGGGGTTGTTCGTGTGCTGCCGATCGGGGCCATCAGCAAGGGATCAGAGGGGACCGCCTTGGCGTCTATGGCGGAGATGGCTCAGGCCGGCGTTGTTGGCTTCAGCGACG
>CAZPYZ010000831.1:0-1622 GCA_964590215.1 uncultured Dehalococcoidia bacterium
CGCGCCCTACCCTCCGTGCCGGCCCGCTCTTCCAGGAGCGTGATGACGCCCGAGTGGTCGAGCCCGCCCCGGCCCTTCACCCGGAGCGCGTTGAAGAGCTCCTGGACCACCGCCGTAGTGGGCAGCGGCACGCCGAGGGCTCGGGACGTCTCCATGATCAGGCCGAGATCTTTATAGTGAAGCTCAATCTTGAAGCCGGGCTGGTAGGTGTGGCCCAGGTAATTGGGCGTCTTCTGCTCCAGGCACCGGCTGCCCGCCAGCCCGCCGGCGAGCGCCTTGATAGCGAGCTCGATGTCGAGCCCGGCCTTTGCCGCGAGGGTCAGGGCCTCGGCGATGGCGCTCAGGTTCACGGCCACGATAATCTGGTTCGCCAGCTTGGTGAAGCCCCCGGCACCCAGGGGGCCCAGGTGGGTGATTGTCTTGCCCATGGCCTGAAACACGGGCAGAACCTGCTCGAAGACCGCCTTGTCCCCGCCCACCATGATGGAGAGGGTCCCCTCGATGGCGCCTTTCTCCCCGCCTGAGACGGGGGCGTCAAGCATCTGGACCCCCTTCGGCTCGAGGGCCCTGGCAACCTTTTGGGAAACCAGCGGCAAAATCGTCGACATATCCACGAATCTCAGACCGGGCCTGGCCCCCTCGATGATCCCATTGGGCCCGAGAGCGACCAGCTCCACGTCGGGGGAGTTTGGGAGCATCGTAATCAGGCAATCGACCTGTTCGGCCACAGCCTTGGGCGACGGTGCCTCTTTGGCACCCGCTTCGACCAGTGCCTGAACCGGGCCCTGGCTCCGGTTGTGGACAATCAGGGGATAACCGCCCTTAAGGAGGTTTCTGGCCATTGGCCGGCCCATGATTCCAAGACCAATAAATCCAATTTGTTGCGCCATGAGAATCCCTCACTTTGGCTGCTTGCGCTCAATTAACACAATCAAGCGAGAGGGTCAAGGGAGTTTCTGCTATGTCTCCTCTTTCACAAGGCGATTGAGCTCTTCCAGATGGGCCAGGACCCCGAAAAAGAGGCCAGTCACCTTGCCCCGAAGCCCCCGGTCAGCCGCAATCATCCCGGCGGCCCGATGAACCTGTTCGGTCAGGTCAGTGAGGCGGGACTGAAGCCGAAGGGCCTCATCCACGCAATCGGCGATCTCGCGGAGCAGGTGGTTCCGGTTAGCCATGGCACGCCTCCTGTTCGGCCCGAAGCGATTATAAGGCCGCAGAGCACCCTTGACAGGCAGGCTGTCAAGACCATAGGGTAACGGTATGGGTGATCAGTTGTTCTATTTCCATGGTTCGGCCGCGGCCCGCCTTGTGGACCAGTTGCCGGAGGGCTTCGAGCGGGTGCCGCTGAGCGGCTCGGCCGGAGACCAGTTCGCGTGCGGCGGTCCGGGGGTGCTCCTGGTGGATGCGACGGCTGACCAGCTGGAGCGCGCTGCCGGTCTGAAGGCTCGCTACCCGGCCCTGGAGGTCATCGCCCTTACGGATCCCGAAAGCCTGCCGGCGGCGCCTTCCGACCAGATCTATGCCTATCTCGTCAAAAGCGCCCCGACGCCCATCCTGGTCAAGACCCTGGCCAACGCCTTCGCCCACCTCAGGCTCCTCCAGGAGCAGGAGCAGACCAAGGC
>CAZPYZ010000832.1:0-1619 GCA_964590215.1 uncultured Dehalococcoidia bacterium
GACGGGTGAAAACATGAGCATCCTGACCCGGGACGAGATCCTCAAGGAGATCCAGGCGGGGCGGATCGTCATCGAGCCCTTCGATCCCGACCTGGTCGGGCCCGCCTCGGTGGATCTGTGCTTGGGGCGGGAGTTCCGTGTCTTCCGGAAGGCCCACGAGGTCGTCACCATCACGCCGGACATCGACTACGACGCCGTCACCGAGAAGATCGTGGTGGACGGCCGCCTGATCCTCATGCCGGGCGAGACGGTGCTGGGGCTCACCATGGAGCGCATCACCCTCCCCGCCGATCTGTGCGGCTGGCTGGAGGGCCGCAGCCGCTTCGCCCGGCTGGGCCTGCTGGTGCACGTCTCCGCCAGCTTCATGCAGCCCGGGATCGCCAACCACCAGGTGCTGGAGCTGAGCAATTTCAGCCCCATGCCGCTGGCCGTCTCCCCCGGCCTGCCCATCTGCCAGTTCATCTTCCAGCGCACCGTCGGCCAGGCCCGGTACACCGGCCGCTTCCGCCACCAGGACACCAACCGCTTCTGACCCGTCGCCACCCGCGTGGGCGGGTCACCCGGGTCGGGGTCAGGCTTTGATATTGTGATATTCGCTCATTATCACAATATCAAAGCCTGACCCCGAAGCCGCCCAGTCGGGAGGCCTGAGTGGTCTTCTCTGCCCACGCCAAGCCCTACGAAGCCATAGGCCGCGCCGATGACGCCGCGACGGCCGCCGCCCCGGCCAGTGCCATCAAGTCTTTCCGCTGATCTACCGCCTTGCTCCACCTCCCTCCCCCCTAGCTCTTGACAGCCCTCTGACCCGAGACATAGGGTGACCCCGGGTGGTCCCAAGGTCTGTCAGGTAGAATGGAATATGGCGGGCAAGGCATGAAAGGCGCGGTGCGCAGTATCCGAGCGATGTGGTGTTGGCGGTGGTGCATCGCCGGCCCAGCGGTGTTGGCCGTCGCCTTGCTCGGGACAATGCGGAGTGCGGGGGCCCAGCAGGCGCCGGCCTCGACGGGGCCGCCTCACCCGCAACGGATCGAGGACCTCGTCGTCGCCAACCGCATCCTGGCGATCCAGGGCGTGCTCGATGCCATGGGGCACGTGAGCGTGCGGCACCCGCGCGACCCCAACCGGTATCTCATGTCGCGGTCGCGGGCCCCGGAGCTGGTGACGGCCGACGACATCATGGAGTTCGACCTGGACAACAATCCGGTAGATGCCCGGGGCCGCCCCCTCCACTCGGAACGGTTCATCCGCTCCCCCCCCTCATCCCCTTCGGCACGAGCGGCGTGCCGCTCCGGGCCCTGGCCCACTCGGGTGCGGTCATCGCGGAGGGGGTGCCCATCTTCGAGATCCGCCACGCCGGCGGGATGACCGACATGTTGGTCCGCAACCCGGCGCTCGGCCGCGCCCTGGCCCAGACCCTGGGAAATAAGGCGGCGCTCCTCATGCGCGGGCACGGCGCGGTGGTGGTGGTGTCCTCCCCGCCCCATGCGGTTGGCCGCAGCATCTCCTTGGAGCTGAACGCGAAGCTCCAGGCGCAGGCGGTGGCCCTCTGCGGGAACATCACCTAGCTCGACCCGGAAGAGGCCCGCAAGGTGGAGGCGCGACGGAATTACCATCGGGCC
>CAZPYZ010000833.1:0-1615 GCA_964590215.1 uncultured Dehalococcoidia bacterium
CGGCCGTGGGCATCGTAAAGTCGCATACCGTCGAGGGGTACTACCTGGGCTGGGCAGGTGACGGCCACATCGGGGGGCTCAACCTCAGCCATGCCTTCTATCAGGTCTTTGGCCGTGACACCCACAACGCAATCTCCGGCCGCCGCCTGGACATCAATGCCCAGATGGCAGCGGTCGAGATCTCCATGGATTTCGATTGGCTCAGGCCGAAGGCGTCCTTCTTCTGGGCGTCAGGGGATTCGAGACCCCTGGACGGCCGGGGCCGGGGGTTCGATGCGATCTTCGACAACCCGAACTTTGCCGGCGGCGGGTTCAGCTACTGGAACCGCCAGGGACTTCCCCTGACAGGCACCGCCCTGGAGCTAGTCGGCCGGAACAGCCTGCTGCCAAGCCTCCGCAGCAGCAAGCTCGAAGGGAAACCCAACTTCGTCAACCCCGGCCTCTTCCTCCTGAATCTGGGGACCGATGTGGAGCTGACCCCCAAACTGCGGGCGGTGCTCAACCTCAATTTCTTGCGCTTCCACCGCACAGAGCCCCTCGAGATTCTCCTGTCCCAGCCGAACATCGGGCATGAAATCGGGCTTGACTATAGCCTCGGGCTCCGGTACCGTCCATTCCTGACGGAGAACATCGTCATCACAGGAGGGGTAGCGGCCCTGACGGTTGGGGATGGCTTGAAGGATGTGTACACGAGGGAGACGTTCAGAGTCGGCCAACAGGGGTTAGAGATCAGCACGCGAAAATTCCCCTACGGCACGCTGTACTCGACGTTTGTTGCCGTCACATTCACCTATTGATCCGTCCCTGGATGCTGTCCGCCGCGAAGGCAAGGGAGGTGAGCGTACCGATGGACCTGCCACGCGCACGAATCTCCTGTCGCGCTGTTGTGAGCACGCTCGCCGGTATCGCCGGGCTCATGCTCCTGCTGCTCGCCTCGACCCTGTCCCAGGGGTTGGAGCCACGGAGGCCGCAGGGCCTCCCGCAAGTGGCGGGGGTGGACGCCGCGGCCGGCCCAGGGGTGGAGGAGATGCAGGGACTGCTCCGTGTCGCGCAGCGGCTCCGCCGGTCTGAGCCCGCCGAAGAGCCGCAAGAGCCACCTCCCGCCGCCGAGCCGAAGAAGACCGAGGGACCCGACCTCAGCAAGCAGAGCCAGGCCGAGGCCGAGCGCAAGAGCGCGGGGTGCATCACCTGCCACACCAAGACGGATGCTCCCACGATGCACATGGCGACGACCGTCAAGCTCGGCTGCATCGACTGCCATGGCGGCCAGGTCGAAGTGCGCCTCCCGGAAGGGGTGAGCAAGGGCTCCGCCGCCTATGGCGATCTCAAGCAGCAGGCTCACGTGCAGCCGAAGTTTCCCGAGGCCTGGAAGAGCTCAGCCAACCCGGTCCGCTCCTACACACTCCTCAACCGGGAGCGGTTGGCGTTCATCCAGTTCGTCAACCCCGGCGACCTGCGCGTGGCGAAGGCCACCTGCGGCCCGCAAGGATGCCATCCGGCGGAGGTCTCTCAGGTGGAGAAGAGCATGATGACGCACGGCGCCATGCTCTGGGGGGCTGCCCTCTATAACAACGGCAGCTTCCCGCTGAAACAGGCCCACTTCGGCGAGAGCTAC
>CAZPYZ010000834.1:0-1609 GCA_964590215.1 uncultured Dehalococcoidia bacterium
TGAAACGCTTCTCGTCGTCCGTGAGGAAGTACACGGCTCAACGGTCGCTAGACTTCATGTATGAGACGGCTCCTGCACTGCTCCCAGGATGCGCCCGACAGAAAGGTGTTCACCAGGGTGGCGGCCGTGTCATTCGCGGTCGCCAGAGCCTGGGCCGCTTGTGCCGCAGAAACCGGATTGTAGCCATGTTCCAGGAAGGAAAAATTCCTCATGTGCTGCATGGCCTTGAGGGGACCTTCTGGCTCGGGAGCCAGAGCCAGGCCAGCCTTGGGCGCCACCATTTTGTAGCCATCATTCAGAGCAATCTTGTCGGGGCCCCAGGGGTTCTTGCCTTCCATCAGCAGGGCCAGCTGCACCGCGGTCTCGACGGTCCGGTAGGACCGGAGGACGGCATCCGCGTACCGTCCCTCGTGATGCCGCCGCTCCGCGTTCTCCACCGCGTCGGCCACCAGGAGGGTCATCCCACGCAAGTGCTTTTCCAACGCCCGCCCTTGTATAGCCGGTCTACCGTCCAGCGATTGTAAGAACCCGGCCGCTTCGATCATTGGTTGGGCGGCCTCGTGCAGCCGCTGGAGTGTGGCTGCCAGCTTCTGAAGCTCGCTGTCATCGGCGAAGGCGGCCGCCATGCCCCCGCCGAGCCCGCCCTTGCGGAGCACATCGGCCGCGCCCTGGTAGCTAAAACCGTCCCAGAGGCGCAGGGCCGCCGCGGCGCCCCGGACGAATCCGTTCCGCCCAGCCGGCGGCAAGGTTTCGCCTAGGCCTTGTGCACCTGCGTAGTCAAAGCTCCTCAAGCGGGCCAGGACCGCGGCCCGGGTTTCGCCCAGGAGTGCATCGAGCTGGGGCCGGACACGCATGGCCTCTGACAGCACCCGTCCCCCGGGGCCGCGGACCGCGCCACCCACATACTGAAGCATAATGGGGACGCTCATGGGCGTGGTCAGCGCCGCGTGGGCAAGAGCCGTCGACATGACCTTGGTCCCTCCCGTGAAGTCGGCAATGACGGTCCCGGGGAAGAGGGCATCCACCGCCCGCAGCACGGTGCGGCACGCGCTGAGCGCGCTTTCCAGGTGTTCCGGGTCGGCGACCTCCTGGGCTTCGACGATGACGCCCCGGCTCCGGGCTACCTCTCGCAGCCGGCCGACCTGTTCCAGGGGGTCATCCGTCTGGCCCGGAAAGGGGCGGCCGTAGAGCAGGAAGGCCCGGGCGACCCCTTCCATGGCCCGCTCGATGGGCTCAGCGGTGGTCCCCACCGTTGCCACAAGCATCACCTGTCGTTCGGTCGTCATCAGATCCTCCTCCTTGGTCCTCGCCACCCCCACGTGCCAGCCCATCGCCGCCTGTCGCCCGCTTGTGACACCCATCAGGCCTATCGCAGCCGCCGCACCAGCACAACACGTCCGGCCTGGATGTGGAACTCGACCTGTTCCCGTCGGCCGGGGGTGTTGCCCTCAATATCGCGCGTCGAGAACGGATACTCCTGGCCTGTCTCTGTATCTCGCACGCGCCCTCGCTGGCGCCGGGAAGGGTCGATCTCGACGATGGTCCCGCGGCGCTGCTCGATGGGCGCCGCTGGTGCAGCAGGGGGCGCGGCGGGCGGAGCGTTGGGGGG
>CAZPYZ010000835.1:0-1599 GCA_964590215.1 uncultured Dehalococcoidia bacterium
CAACAGGGCGCTGGCCTGCCCCGCTCCATCCCGGTTTTCACCAAAGCTTCGCAGCGCCTCCCGGGCCGTCAGCAGGGCCCGATCCAACTGTCCGGTACGGGACAGGACCTTCGCATGGACGAGCGCGAGGTGAGGCCCGTCCCGGAGATAGGCGGCGGGCAGCAGCTCGAACCAGTCGCGCAGGGTGATCCACTTTCCTCGCGCGAGGAGTCTGTCCGCCGCTGTGGCTATCAGCGCGGCGGCTTCCTCCCACTGCTCCCCGCGCAGGTAGTACTGCACCGCTCCTTCGGGATCTCCTTCAGCTTCCGCTACGCGGCCAGCGGTCCTGTGAAGGGTTCGGTACCATTCAGGCCGCTCTTCCCGCAGTTTCTGCTCCAGATACTCCTGGAACAGAGGGTGATAGCGGTAGCGACTGGGATCCCCCTCTGCCCTGGTGACGAAAAGCAGCGCCCCGGACAGATCCTCAAGCGCCCTGGCCGAGCCATTCCTGTCGAGGAGCCGGTCGCACAATGCAGCATCGACCCGGGTAAGGATGGAGGTGCCGAGCAGGAACTCCTGGGTCTCGTCATCGAGTTGGGATAGGACTTCTTCCGTCAAATAATGAAAGAGATCGGTGGCGGAGTTCGTGAAGTGGGGAAAATGCCGTGCCAGCTGGCCCGACCAGAGGGACCCGGAGAGCAACACCGCGGTGATCCACCCCTGGGAACGCTCCCGCAGCTCCGCCGCCTCTTGATCTTCCAGCTCCACCTCGAACCGCTGCCGTACCAACTCCTGGATCTCGTCCACCGTGAAGGCTAGGTCAGCGGCGCCGAAGCCCGCGACCTGCTGTTGCGCCGCAAGACGGGTGAGCCTCAGCTTGGTGGGGATAGAGCGGCCGGAGATGATAATCCGGCAGTTATCGGGCAGGTGCGCCAGGAGGAGGTCTACCGCCTCATTCACCTCCTCCGCATCCGCCATCAAGTGGTAGTCATCCAGCACCAGCGCGAAGAAGGAGGGTACCTGCTGCTCCATCTCATGGGTCAACGCGGCCACGAGATGACGCACGTCCAGCGGGCGGTCGGGGTTGCCACTCACCAGCTCCAGCAGCTGAGTCCCGAAACGAGGGAACCGCTGCCGTATCGCCAGGGTCAGATAGTGGGCGAAGGTGCGGAGATCGTAGTCCGCGGCCTCAAGGGTGTACCAGACCACGGGGAAGCCAGCATCGGAGGCGAAGTCCACCAGCATGGTGGTCTTGCCGTAACCGCCCGGCGCCGAGACGAGCAGCAGCCGGCGATCGATGTAGGCGTGGAGCCGGTCCAGCAGGCGCTGGCGCCGTACCACCGCCGGAGGCCGGGCCGGGATGCGCACCTTGTCGCTGAAGGGAATGGCTGCCATCGCCGCCATGGGTACCGCTCCACCCCCCGGGATGCCCCCGAAGCGCCTAGAAGACGATAACCTCGCAGGTCGCAGTATAGGGGACCTACGGCTTAAACACTACGCCGGCGGCCGGGTTACTCCCATGGCGCATCGGAAGAGAGAGCTATATAACGGGCCGCCAGGCCCGAGGATGCTCTGGTAGAGCACCTGTCTCTTATACACATCTCCGAGCCCACGAGACTA
>CAZPYZ010000836.1:0-1590 GCA_964590215.1 uncultured Dehalococcoidia bacterium
TCCGCCTCAAGTCCTCCAGAGTCACCGGCTGAGCAAAGCGTTCGGCGGGGGCGATGTCGACGACGTACCAGATAGGGTTGTCCGGGGTGCTCTTGGGGTCCGGGTGCGCCGACTTGGGGTCCCAGGCGGTCTCGTCAGGGTGCCCGGAGCGTACCACAGTGGCGGTGCCGACGATGGACTGGGGCTTGGCGCTGCTGTAGTAGAAGAGCACCCCGTCGCCAGGCTGCATTTCGTCGCGCAGAAAGTTCCGGGCCTGGAAGTTGCGGACTCCGTCCCACTCGGTCTCCCCATCCCGGACGAGGTCCTCGAAGGAGTAGGTGTTGGGTTCGGACTTGAAGAGCCAGTATTTGGGCATAGCGGATCACCTCAAGGTAGCGTGGCGCCCTGCGGGTCATCGCAGTCGGGTCTGCCTGAAAAACGCTTCTCGGTCGAGTCCTCTTGTATCGTGGGCCTGAACTCGGGTCACGTCAACCAGGACTCATCTGCGACCATCGTCTCGTGCCGAGCCGACGGGACAGCATATGGGGGCGCCCGGCGTGAGCTGGGAGAATGCATGCCCAGCATTGCAATAGCCCTCCTGTACTTGGTCACCTTGTCCCCGGGGCCTTCGACTGCGAGACTCTGTCGAAGCTGACGTGGAGATGGGCAAAGGCAACGATCCCGGCGGCAGAGCTAGACCTCTTCCACCTTCGTGACGCACCACCGCTAGGGACGTTCACACAGAAGGGGGGCCACGGCGCTCGCGCACCTGGCCCCCCTTCATGGAGGAAGTGGGTTTTACCCCTCTCACCCTACCGCGTCAAGGTCAAGGTCTTGTGAACTCCGGCATACCTCCACTCCAGCGGTCTGGTGATAATGAGAGGTAGGAGCCGTTAGCCGTTAGCGGTCAGCACCCCGGTTCCTCCCCGGGTGGGGGTTACCAGCTAACAGCCGTAGAGAGCTATTACGCTGACAGCCGCAACCAAGGTCTTAACAGCCAACTGCCGCCGACTGGCGCCCTCCTTGATCCTGGCGTCGGCTTTGCTGACCTGGGACCATGAGCCGGTGGCGGCGCTGGACCCCAACGCTGCGGCAGGAGAACTTATCGCCCTCACCAACCTCAATCGCACCATCAATGGGCTCCATGCCCTCCTTGTCGAGGGCGGCCTGAACGCCACCGCCCGCGGCCGCAGCGACGACATGATCGCCCGCAATTACTTCTCCCATCAGATTCCCCCGGACAGCACAACGGTGGTAGACCTCCTCAGGACGGCCGGCATCCCTTTCAGGTCGGTGGGAGAGAACATCGCGTGGAACACGGCACCGGAGCTGGTCTCGGTGCAACGGGCCAGCAACGATTTCATGAACAGTCCGGGCCACCGGGCCCAGATCATGAACGCCCGTTACGACCGTGTCGGAGCCGGCGTTGCGGAGGGCCTGCCAAAGCGGATGTACACAGTGGTCTTCATTGGTGCTCCTACAGAGGAGGTGCAGGTTGCGCCGCCGCCTGAGCCGGCAATATCGCCAACGCAAGAACCCGAGCAGGCCGAACCACCCGTTTCGCCAGAACCCCCGCCGATAGAGGCTCCTTCCGAGCCGGACGAAGCGCCG
>CAZPYZ010000837.1:0-1589 GCA_964590215.1 uncultured Dehalococcoidia bacterium
CATCAGATTGAGGTGATGACACTATGGACTTCACCGGAATGCTGGGCGCATTTAACCTAAATCCTGCGTGAAAAGTGGACTCAGGGCTTGATTCTCTCGATCTTCTGCAGAGCATATTTCCAAGCGACCTCCCGAGGGCCACTGGCGGGCATAGCCAGGCGAGGCCGGTTGCCCTGGCGGAGCAGTTGCGCGGGCATCAAGAGGATGCGGTTCCGCAAGGTCTGGAGGGTGGCGGTCTGAAACTCCGGGGGCAAGCACAGGCGCTTGAACCAGTTCACCAAGTTGTACGCGCACAGCAGCAGGTGGAAGTAGGCTTCGTTGGCGAAGAAATGGCGCGTGGGAATCTTGCCCAAGGGGTAATCGCCCTTGAGTTCCCGGATGATCCGCTCGATCCCGGCGCGGCCATTGTAAAAGCGCCAGAGGTTCAGCGGGTGCAGCGCAAGGTTGGTCACCAGCACTTGGTAGTGATACTTCCCGAGCTTGAACAGCGTCAGCTGCTCGCTGGGCTCCTCTGGCTGGGGCCGCCGAATCACCACGAAGCGGTACGGGTGCGGCCAGCGCGTCGGCTGGTAGTAGAACTCGGCGGCCTCCACGCCGTGGCTGACCTCGGTGTACCGGAGGTGGCCCAGTTCGCCTTTGATGGGCCGGGTCAGCCGGGCCACGACGACGAAGGAAGCCTGCCGGTCCTCCAGCCAGACCACGACCTTGTGGTCGTAAAACCCTTTGTCGGCGCGGATAATCACGGTGCGGACCCCCGCCGGGATCTTGGCAAAGCAGGCCTGGAGGAGGTCCAGGGTGCCGCTCGCCGTATGCGCGTCCCCGGGGCGCAACTCCCCGTGCCAGAAGTCCTTCGTGTGCCCCTCGAAACACAGCAGCGGATGGTACGAAGGCCGGCCCCGCTTGATGGGGTTGTAGCCCACTCGCGCTTCCTCCTGTTTGCCATAGACCACCAGGACGGTGGAGTCCAGGTCGAAGATCAGGCGCGAGGGAGTCGTGGGCTTGACGGCCAGCTTGACCAGGAAGCGATCGTGGAGCCGGCGCAACCTCGGCAGAGCCTGGGGCGCCATGCGCAGCAAGAACCGTCGCAGCGTCGTGGGATCGGGATAGGTGGGCAAGCCGCTCAGGTAGCGAAAGACCCCATTGGCGTGCAACAGCGAGGTCGTCTCGATGCGCTCGAGCCCCAGGATCATGGGATAGAGGATCGCGAGCAACAACTCGCCCACGGTGTACCGGTTGTTCCGCTGTTGCAAGCGCACATCCGTCGCCACGGCGCGCTTGAACCCGATCCGGGTCAAAAACCGATGAAGCAGATAGACCCCGCCGTAGTGCGTGAGGCTCTTGGTCCCGAAGACAATCCTCAGCTTTCGAGGTCCTTTGGGCATCCCGACGAACCCTACCTATCAGGTAGCTTTCATCGGAATCGACAAAAGTCAAGTGCAGCCTCATGAGATGCGCCCTGGCAACAACCTACATCGCAATTCGGCGCAGGATTTAGGTTAAAGAAATAAACACCCCAATCTAATTTAGTATTTATCCTAAATCCTGCGTGAAAAGTGGACTCAGGGCTTGATTCTCTCGATCTTCTGCAG
>CAZPYZ010000838.1:0-1583 GCA_964590215.1 uncultured Dehalococcoidia bacterium
GTGTGGCCGCCGGTGATACGACGCATGGGCCTGGAATTCAATCCCCCGGCGCATCTAGCCGACACGCACTACATTACGGTGAATCCCTGCGACCCGGAAAGCGTGCGACGGTATAAGGAGCTGCAGCAATGGGTTCCCGCGGAGTTGATGTTGCGTCTCATTTGCTACGGTGGGGTCCACCGCATCCGCCGCCACCTGGCCTCCTATGTAGAGGCCGGCGCCACCAGTCTCAACATCCTCAACGTCAGTCCGGATCCGGTTGGCTCCACCATCACGCTTGCCACGGACGTGGTTCCTTATTTCACGAAAGTGCGTGCCCCTTTGCTGGCGCACGTGGCCGGCCTGGTGGCGCCAGTTGCCCGCCGCTTCGGCCTGCTACGGCCGATGCCGCTGCCGGGGCGCACACTTGCTTCGGAAGAAACCGCCGGCACCGGCTAAAAGAGGACGCTCGGGTTTGGTGCCGAGACCAAACCGGACACAAAACCTTGCCATTACGCCATTTTGTTGGGCGGGTCGCCGCGCCGTCCACAACCTCAGTACAGTCCACATTTGAGAAATATTGGGAATCAAGCCGGGGAGGGGAGCTGGTGCGGGTGCGGGACAAGAGTTAACAAACCGTTTCTGGATGAGGAGGGACGTTAGGCCTAGCATGGAGGAGTAGAGGAGCTTGCATGAACGCTGGCCCGATGCGCACCGTCCCCACCAATCTGGAGCCCCAGAGTGCCACTCCGAGGGAGGTGCTTCGCACCCGGCGCCTGACAGCGGCAGGCTGCGTATCCGCCGCGAATGGATGCGGGCTCACACCCTCGGGGGTGGCGGGCGGGTTCACGCCCTCGGGAAGCGGCGGGGTGGCGGACAGGCCCACAGTCAGCGGCGGGGTGGCAGCAATCAGTGACCGGGCCGACGTTCTCTTCTACACCGACGCGGACGACACCCTGATTGCCTGGCGCCAGTACAACACCGAAGCGGACGAGGCCAGGCTGGAGAAGACGAATGAAGCGCTCCGGCGCCACTCCGCTCAGCTCGTGAGCGGAGTCAGTACCTCGCGCGGACTGATCGAGACGCAGCGCCTGGCCCATCTGATGAGAGGATTCCCCATGGCCTTTCTGGGTCTCAACAATGGCCAGCAGTTGTTCATCAACCACCGGGGACGGCCCGCGGAAGAGTGGATTCTCAGCCTCACCCCCGACCAGGCGGACGGCGAGTGGAGCCGCAGCGTGGAAGCAAACTCCGGCGGATGGAAGATGGGACTTGTCCTGGACACATTGCAGGCCGTGTTGCAAGAGGAGGGCTTTACGACCGCCCCACCCCTGGATCCGCCCTTCGAAACGCTGGTGAACTTCGTGCGGCCGCTCGACACTCCACAGGGTCCATCGCAAGTGATGGTGTCTTTCTATCCGGATCAACCCTCCTTCGCCTTGCGGAATGCCTGCGCAAATGATGGCGGCGGCAATCGTGGCGGCTGCAGCCCTATCCACCAGGCGAGCGAGGGCGGCGAGCTGACAGAGGCTCACCGGGCCTACGGCGAGAGCCTTGCCAGGAAAATACAGGAGAAACTGGCCGGCCAGGGAGTGCCCATGGAG
>CAZPYZ010000839.1:0-1576 GCA_964590215.1 uncultured Dehalococcoidia bacterium
CGAGGAAGGCAAGCATTTCTTCTGGCAGTTGGGGACGTCGTTTGGGGTCGCGCCGCGCCACTGGCAAGCCCCGCCTGGGTACATGACCCGTGCGGCCGCCCAAGGCCAGCGAGCCCAACGGCGGGCGGCCACCGCCAATATCACCCCGGGGGGCCCCAATCTCAGCTACGAGGAGGCCCACGCCACCTACCAGATCGTCTCTGGGAACCCGGACACCGTGATCAAGAAGCTGAAGCACGTCATGGACCTGGTGGACCCGGGATACCTGATCCTCTGGGGACGCGAGGGTCCGATGTCCCACCAGGTCGCCATGCGCGGCATCGACCTGCTGGGCCAGGAAGTGATCCCCGCCCTCAAGGCCTACCAGCCAGACCGGGAGAAGGGGAGGGACAGCCGAGTCTCATTAGCAGCAGGCAGCTGAATCTGGAGCGAGCGCAGGGCCAGACCATGCTGAACCCACCGCAACTCGGCCACGCCAACATCCGGGTCAGGGAGGCCGGTCCGGACGTCGAAGGTCGAGACAAGAGGAGCGATCCGATGCAACTTGGCTTTATCGGCACCGGTACGATGGGGAATCCCATGGCCCACTGCCTCCTTGAGGCTGGCCACGCCCTCACAGTCTACGATGTGCGGCGCGAGGCGACAGCCAACCTTTGTACGTCGGGGGCACGCTGGGCGGATCATCCGCGCGCCGTTGCCGAGCGGAGCGATGTCGTCTTCACCTCCTTGCCCGGCCCGACGGAGGTCGAGCAGATCGTGCTCGATCCCGCGACAGGCATCCTCGCCGGGTTAAGGGCGGGCGGCGCATACATCGACATGACTACCAACGCGCCGCGCGTCTTCCGCCGGATCGCCGAAGCCTGCCGGGCACAGGGCATCGCGGTGCTGGATGCGCCGGTGAGCGGCCGTCCGCCGGGGATGACGATTATGGTCGGCGGCGATGCGGCCACCTTCACCACATACCGGCCGCTGTTGCAGTGCATGGGGCGGAACATCTTCTACGTGGGGGAGACGGGCACCGGCTGTATCGCCAAGCTGGTAACCCAATATCTGGGCTATACGAACTTCATCGCGGCGCTGGAAGGGCTCCTCATCGGCGCCAAGGCGGGCATCGACCTCAGCACCCTGGCGCAGATTGTCCCGGTCAGCGCCGGCGCCAGTCGGACCTTCGATAATATCCCCCGCTCGGTGTTGAGCGGAAAGTTTACCTCGGGCGGGACCCTGGATATCGTGGCGAAGGATGTGCATCTGGCCTGCGAGTTGGCGCGTGAGGTAGGGGCGCCCGCGCACCTGGGGCTGCTCGCGGATGATGTCTACACGCGTGCCCAGGCCCAGGGCTGGGGACAACAGGGCTTTCCCATCGCGGCGCAGGTCCTGGAAGCGATGGCGGGCGTCGAGCTCCGTGCGCCCTCGGCCACGGAGGAGCGGGGGTATCAGTCAGAGGACCCCAGGCGGGGCTAGCCCTCCCATCCCTGCACATGGTCCAGGTCCCCTGCCGGAGGGGACATAGGCACCAAGTTAAGCTGTGAGAGGCGCCCTACAGACCCCTCTCCCCCCGGGAGAGGGCTAGGGTGAG
>CAZPYZ010000840.1:0-1575 GCA_964590215.1 uncultured Dehalococcoidia bacterium
CCACAGCCGTCGCAAAAACGGCGCCCTCCCGGGTTCGGGCGCTGACACTCGGCGCAGATGATCTCTCCGGCCAGGGCAGTCCCGCATTGGCCGCAAAAGCGGGCGTCGGGCCGGTTTTCTTGCCCGCAGGACGGGCACGTCATGCCGAGAGGACCTCCCGCCGCGCGAGGATACGATCCATCAGAGGACGCATTCCCAGTTCTCGGGCTATCTTGAGGCCTTCGTCCAGCAGAGTCATGGCCTGGCGACGGTCTCTCCCCATGGTCAACAGCGTATCGGCGTACTCATAGAGGCTCCAGGCGAGGCCCGGCCGGTACCCAGCTCTCGCGCAGAAGGCGAGGGCATCTTCAAAATGACCCACGGCCTCGTCCAGCCGGCCTACGGTCCTCGCCAGCAGTCCCAGAAGCCTGTCCCTGCAGAGGCCGTTGGGACCGGCGATGAAGATCCTGTGTTCGTCGGCCAGCAAGGCCTGGTACTCGTCGGTCGCCAGGTGCCGGTCGCCTCGTATGACTGCGACCAGGCAGAGCCCATCCCGAATGAACTCGGCGATCCGCCCGATGGCACGGAAACCGCCGATGCCGGTCCGATAGGCCTCCTCTCCCCGGTCCAGCAAGTCCACATCCCCGGAGACGTGCGAGTGCACCGGGATAAGGAAGGCGGCGAAGGCCCGCTCAATGATGGCCCCGCCGGGTGCAGCTGGGAACCTGTCGATCAGGCGCTGGGCGCACTCCCTGGCCGCGGAAAACTCCCCCCTTTGAGTCTCCAGGACTGCGGTGATGTAGAGGAGCCGGGGCTCGAAGGGCGAAATCTTCAGTCCGCGGCGCGCCCAAGCCAACCCCTGGTCCCATTCCCCCTGCCAGGATGCCAGCCATGCCCGGCCATAGAGCGCCCGGGTCAGGTAGAAGTGGTGCCGGAGCCGTTCCGCCGTGGCGACCGCTGCCTCGGCGTGCCGGGACGCCTCGTCCAGTCGGCCCTCCTGGGCCAATGCGATACTTGCCCAGTAGTGGGCCTGCATCTCCGCCCTGGGGTCGTTCACCTGCTCTGCCAGCTCCGCAGCCCGGAGGGCAGCCGGCAGCATCCCTGGGAGGTGCATGTCAAAGAACTCGAGCTCAGCCATGGCCACGTGGACACGCAGCTCTAACCCCCGGTCGCCTTCCCGTTGAGCTATAGGGAGGGCTCGCGCCAACGCCTGCCGCCCTTGCGCCTGCCCGCGCCCTTCGTACTCGAGAACACTACCGTATATTGCTTGCAGCCTCCCTGCTTGCAGCGAGTCTGGCGGCACCAAGGTAAGTGCTTGGGCAAGAAGGTCGCTGGCACCGGTGGCCGTCCCAAACGCGGGCGGCAGAGGGCACTCGGCCACCGCGACCGCCCGCTCTACGTCTCCCGTGGATGCGTAATAATCGAAGGCCCCCCTGAGGGTCGCTACCGCCTGACCCAGCTTCTCCAAGGGAAGCGTCGCCACCTGGGTCAGGCCCAGGCCTGCAAGCAACTCGGCGGCCTCCGCGTCTAGTGGTTGCCCTGCCCTGGCTTCCAGGCCACGCTGGAAGTGGGCCATCGCCTCCTCGTACCCGTAAC
>CAZPYZ010000841.1:0-789 GCA_964590215.1 uncultured Dehalococcoidia bacterium
GCACGGCCCAGGCGGCGCCCCTGGCCGGCGCCGGCATTGTGACCATCGCCCTCGGTCCAGGCCGGGACGGATCCCAGATCGGCACGGCCACCCTGACTGCCAAGGGGACCCAAACGGAAGTCGTCCTCGACGTCCAGCCCGGCCCGGGGGTTCCGCAACCGGCTCACGTCCACGAGGGCGGCTGCCCCGGCGTCGGGCCCGTCAAGTACCCGCTGACCAACGTGGTGGACGGGAAGTCGACGACCGTGGTCAACGCGGGCCTCGGCTCGATCCTGGCCGGTACCCACTCCATCAACGTCCACGAGTCGGCCGCGCGGGTCAATATCTACACCTCCTGCGGCAACATCCAGGCCGCCAACATGCAGAGCATCACGATTGAGCTGGTGGCCGGCCGCGAGGGCGGGCAGACGGGCGGCGCCATGTTGACCGCGAAGGGTGACCAGACGGAGGTCGTCATCAGCGTGCAGCCACCCTCTCCTGGGGTCCAACAGCCAGCGCACATCCATACCGGCAGCTGCCCCAACGTGGGGGCCGTGGTCTACCCCCTGACCAACGTGGTGGACGGCAGGTCGACCAGGCTCATCAACGCCAAGCTGGCCGACCTGCTCGCGGGGACCTTCGGCCTGAACGTACACAAGTCCACCGCGGAGTCCGGGATATACACCGCTTGTGGCAACGTTACTCTTGCAGGGCCCGCGTCGGGAACTATCACGCCGCAGGCGCCGGCCGCGCCCGCTGCCCCGGCCGCACCCACAGGCCCCGCCTCCATCAGACTGACCGTCACTGCCC
>CAZPYZ010000841.1:799-1575 GCA_964590215.1 uncultured Dehalococcoidia bacterium
CACCCACCTCATCGACGGGGCTGGCCGCACGCTCTACCTGTTCACGGCAGACGAGCTCGGTAGATCGAATTGCTCCGGCCCGTGCGCCGAGCGGTGGCCTCCCCTGGCAACGCTAGGCGCGCCCACGGCGGGGCCAGGGGCGTCGGCAGGCCGGCTGGGAACCATTACTAGGGCCGACGGCATCACCCAGGTCACGTACAACGGCTGGCCCTTGTACTTCAACGTCGCCGTCGACCAGCGTCCTGGCGATGTTCGAGGCCAGGGCGTGAACGCTTTTGGGGGCTTCTGGTTCGTGGTCTCCACCTACGGTGGGCCCCGGTTCACCCAAGCCATAGTGAGGGTGACCCCCCATCCCGCGCTCGGTTCCATTCTCACCGATCCGTCCGGCCGGGTGCTCTACCTGGCTACGAACGACGAGCCAGGGAAGACCAACTGCTTTGGCGGACTGGCCGAGCGCTGGCCTCCGCTGCTGACGATAGCGCTGCCGGCCGCGGGCGAAGGTGCGCGAGCCGACCTCTTGGGAACGCTCACTCGAGAGGAGGGGTCGACCCAGGTCACCTACAACGGCTGGCCGCTCTACTACTTCAACCGGGACATCAGGCCCGGCGACGTGGCCGGCCAGGGGGTCCAGGATGGGTGCGGGACCTGGTGGGTAGTGAACGCCGCGGGCCAGGCGGTGGAGAGACGACTGCCTGCCTTGATGCCTGCGACGGGCACGGCTGGCCTCGCCTCCGAGCCGATGGGGAATCCCCTGCCCTTCGCGGGTGCCCTCTTGG
>CAZPYZ010000842.1:0-1568 GCA_964590215.1 uncultured Dehalococcoidia bacterium
CGCCGTCCCTGGCCCGCTCTTCGTCAGAGATGCCGTGGACTAAGAGGCCATGGTTATCTCCCCCACCTTCGAAGAGGGCCAGCGCCCCGTAGCGGGCGCTGGTCAGCTCACAGGCCGCGTCGACGACCTGCTGCAGGATGCTCTCCGGCTCCAGGACGGAGGCGGCGATGCGGCGGCTGAGGTCGCTCAGCAGCCGCAGGTGGCGCCGCAGGTGCTGCGCCTCCGCCCGCAGGTTCTCCACCTCTTTCGCCAGCCGGGGGTCCGGAATTTGAGTCATCCTTCATTGGTGGCGCAGGCTTTCAGCCCGTGCCTTCGTCCCCTGTGTTAGCCCAAAACCCATCGTATTCCCATCCATCGTCAGCCAGCCCAGCCTCAACAGAGTTCCCCAGAATATACCTCGCCTTCTCCTCGAATTCCGCCTCGTCCCGAACGATTCCTGTCGTAGGTCTCGTTCTGCCAGAAAACACCAGTCCTCCCTCTGTTGATCTCCCGGGCAGTGAAGCCCGTAACGCTTTGAAGCACGGAGGCAAGCGGGTACCACCTGCCAGGCGACACCTGCGCGGATGTGGCCAGGATATGCACGTGATCCGCCATTACCGTGAATACATGGACCGTCCACCTCTCGCCATGCCAGAACAGGATCGCATCGCGCACGATCCGACGTTCGCCGATGCCCAATTCGGGTCCTGCATGAAGCCTGAAGGTCAGCCTGGCACCCATCACCCCCGTGTAGCCGCTCACGCGCTCAACAACTCCTTGTCCCGCAGCGCCCGCTCCACCAGCGGCTTCATGCCCAGCTCCTGGGCCAGGCGCAGCCCTTCGTCGAGCAACGCCGTTGCCTTCGCACGGTCGCTGGGGGTCTGAAGACCTTCTGACCGATCCCGTTGCAGCAGCATGTGCGCGTAGTCGACGCAGGTCCACGCGAGGGAGGGGAGATACCCGGCCTTCCGGCAGAAGGCGAGGGAGTCTTCAAAGTGGCGGACGGCCTTGCCGTGATCGCCGGCGGCAGCAACTAGCAGTCCGAGGAAATGCTGATCGGTCATGCCCAGAAAGAGCATGGCCACCGTATCAGGCGACCTCTCGAGGCGCGGCAGATGCGCGCGCGCCTCGCCCGGATCTCCACCTTCGAGAGCCGTCAGCGCAAGGCCGGCGCGCGCCCACATGGCGGTCAGCGGAGTCGCCGTCGGCGAGGCGAGCACAGCACCGGCGACGTCGTTTAAATGGTTGGTCCACCTGGTTGTCCCCGTGATGTGCGCGACAACCCCCAGCGCGACCGCGGAGCCAGAATGGGCGAGACTTGGGCCACGAGGAGTCGCACGCGCCACTTCCAGCAGGCGGGTCAGGTAGCCTTCACCCGCTTCGAAGTCACCTACCTGAAACTCCCAGACCACCCGGGTAAACAGGAGCCGCACCTCCCTGGGCGAGACGGCCAAGCCCTGGTCGCTGAAGGACCGTGCATTGTCCCATTCGCCTTTCAGGCTAGGAGGCAAGGCGTTCGCGTTGAATGCTCGGGCAAGATAGAAATGATGCCTGAGGCGCAGCGCCGCGTCCAGAGAAGCCGCTGCGTG
>CAZPYZ010000843.1:0-1568 GCA_964590215.1 uncultured Dehalococcoidia bacterium
ACGACGGCTGCATCTTCATCTCCCGAAACTCTGCGATGGCGAAGTCGAGGTGTTCTAGGGCGTCGGCCTTCTGGTCGGGGTAGTGCTGGAGGAACAGTTCAGCGAGATGGAGCCGGGTGAGGGCCAGTTCCGGCCTATGGCGGATCCTGGTCGCGAGGGCGAGGGCCCGCTGGTAGTACTCCCTGGCCCGTTCTGGGTCGCCTAAGAAACGGGCCGCCTCACCAAGGATGCGGGCTACGCAACTGAAGTCATCCTTGCTAGCCAAAGCTGCAGCAGGTGCTACCAGCTCCGCGGCCGTTGCGGCGGCCGTACGATCTTCGAGCAGTAGCGCCGCCTCCAGAAGGCGTGGTAGCACGCGGCCCGATGCAGCGGCAGCTTCTGGCTCCGCGGTCAACCACGATAGCGCCTCTTGGAAGAGTGCTTCGGCCTCTGGCCTCCGGTCCAGGCAGAGCACCACCAGGACATGATTGAGTCGGACCGCTTGCCGCCTGTCTGCCCAGTGCATCGGCCGCAGCAAGGCCATTGCCTCCTCATTCCGTCCTAGGTACAGCAAGGGCCGCACGCCGTGTTGAAACGCGAACTGGCGCCCCATGACGGGGCTCCCGTGCGCGTCACCCAGATCTACCAGTTGTGATGTACTCGCTACCGCTGCCTCGAGCCGACCATTCAGCAGGTGCAACATGGCCTCCGCCCGCAGGGCGCAGGCGCGGGCTAGGGGGTCATGAGTCCGCTGAGCGAGGTCCGGGAGCTCTCGCCAGAGTTCCTCCGCTGCCGCTCGTTCCCCACCTTCGATCAGCGTCTGGCCTGCATGAATGAAGGCACCGGCCAAACCCGCAGCGCCGACACCCTGCCGCGGCCACCCGGCCACTTCCTTCGCGAGTTGGAAACGCATCTCCCAGTCCGCCGGCGCGTTTACCCGGTTGCATATCTCCTCCGCGGCCAGGAAGAGCAACGCGGGTTGTTTCAGTCGCCGGGCGAAATCTAGGGCGGCCAGCGTCCGGCTCCTCAGTTCCTGGTACCGTCCCGCGGCGACCGCAACCCGGGCTAAAGCGATATCGGCCCAGGCCCGCGCAGGCGTCTCCGGCGCGGCGCAGCCGTCGGCTCGCTCCGCCCAGAGCCGGTATTCGGGCGAGAAAAATATCGTGGCGGCGCCGTACTGGCGCAGAGCCCTGATGACGGCCTGGCAGCAGCGAGAGGCCCGATCGGGATCCTGCAGCGCCTCTGCCAGAGCGAAGGCTTCCTCCGCCACCTCTTCATAGGCCCGCTGAGGCTCGCCTGCCGGGGCCAGCGCCTCGCTCAGCGCCAGCAGGATGTCGCAGCGCCTGGTCTTGTCGTCGGGATCGAGGACTTCCTGCACTTGCAGCGCTTGCTCCAGGTGGCGCACGGCCTCGCCATACGCGTAGACGGTCATGGCCCGCCCGGCCGCCATCTCGCCGTAGCCGATGGCCTTGTGCAGGTCCTCTGGCAAAGCCGACTGCGCGAAGTGCTCCGCCAGTTCCGCCGCGTGCTCCTCCAGCCGCCTGGTGTACACCTCTTCCAGCGCCCGGCCCACCGCCTGGTGCAGCCGG
>CAZPYZ010000844.1:0-1565 GCA_964590215.1 uncultured Dehalococcoidia bacterium
CCCAGGTTGATGGGGGCGATATCCGCCTCGCCGGCCCGCAGGGCCGCCACCCGGGTAGCCACCTCGGGGATCAGGCGCAGGTCAAAGGTCTTGAATCGGGGCCTTCGATCTACGGGGAGGCCGTACTTGGGTTGGTAGTAGTAGTCCTCGAAGCGCTCCATCTGCATCGACTCGGCGACGACGTGTTTCACCAGCTTGAAGGGGCCGGCGCCGACGGGGTTCTTGTCGTAGGCTGCCTCCGCCGCCTCGTCGTGAAGGGTGTCCCGCTTACCCGTCAGGCCGGCGGGATGGACCGTGCCGATCCAGTTGCCGGTGGCATCGGAGAAATATTCGGGAAAGATGGGGTAGGGGTCCTTATAGGTCACACTCACCTGGTCGGGCCCGGTCTGCTCGAACTTCTCCGTCAGCGCTGACGAGGTCAGGCAGGCCCCGCCGGTGGAGTACGCCTTGGCCTGGGAGCCGGTGGCGAACCGGAGGTTCCAGAGGACGTCCTCGGCGGTCACCTCTTTGCCGTTATTGAATCGGACTCCCTTCCTTACGGTAACGGTCCAGGTGCGCCCATCGGGGGAGACCTTCCATTCGGTGGCCACGCCGGGGGTCAATACCCTTGCCCCACCCTTTACCTCGGAGGCGATGAGGAAGGCGTTCAGTGGCCGGCCGTGATCGTGGCCGCCGCCCGCGGCCAGGCAATAATGCATCCTCTCATTGGCGAAGCTGCCCACCATCCAGATTACCTTGCCCGGATTCACCACCGCCGCCACGGCCGGCGCCGCGGTGGGGGCGGGCTTGGCCGCAGGCGCCGGTATTGCCGTCGGGGCGACTGCTGGCGCCGCAGCTACCGGAGCCTTGGGGGCCTCCGGCGCGGCTGCCTTAGGCACGGGGGTAGCGGTGGCTGCCGCCCCACAAGCGACACCCAGGAGCAATAACCCTATAACCATCCCACCCAACATCTGGGAAACTCTCGGCTTAAACTTTCCAAAGGTCTCCATTACTGTTTCTCCTTCTGTGAGTCGTTAGGCCTGCCTCACAAGGAAGTAGGGTCGCAGTGCAATGCGACCCTACTTGAGGGTGATGGTGTACAGGCCGGTGGGATAGCTGGACACCGGATCGGGCTGCCATGTCCGGATGCGGGGCCCCACGCCCCAGGGGATATTCATATACCCAAGGGAAATGTCATAAGCCTCGTCCCGCAGCCGCCGGTAGGTGCTGTTGTAGACCTTCGCGGCCTCCGCCGGGTCGAATACGGCCAGGGCTTTTTGCGCCAGGGCAAACAGCTCGGGGTCGTTATGCGCCCGGACTTTTACGGATGGGGTCGCGTAACTGTGCCGCAGCGTCCCCGCCCCTTCTATCTTGGTCTCGTTGTCTCGCCAAAAGATCTGGCCGTAGAGGTCCTCATTGAGCTGAGAGGTCTTTTTCAAGGCGGCTTCCTCGCCCACTTTCACCTCCACGTCAAGTCCCAGCTCCCTTCTCCAGAACTCGGCGGCCAGTTGGGCCGCCTCAGGCATCAAGGGCAGCGCCGAGGACACGTAGGTGTTGATGACCAGCTTGCCGAAGCCTTTTCCACC
>CAZPYZ010000845.1:0-1562 GCA_964590215.1 uncultured Dehalococcoidia bacterium
GCTCATGAGCCATGCGCTGCCGAAGGCGGTCAGCATCCCGAGGCCGCCCCCGATCCCCATCGCCCAGCGCCGCGAGCGCGCCGAAACGCTCCGGCCCACCCAGAGGCCATACAGCCCGGCCAGTGGGCTCAGGGCCATCAGCCACCTGCCCTGCGCCGGTGCCATCAGCCGCCACAGGAGTCCGAGCTGGAGCAGGACCAGGAGCCATGGGAGCATTCCCGCCTGGTAGAGGGTCCAGGGGATGAGGAGTCGCTGAAACACGGCCTGGGACGCCTCCGGCGTGGGATAGCTCATCTGGGCTAACAGCGGTCCCAGGGGCGTGTGCGTGGAATGGATGAAGGCCCCGCCGCCTCCCGCCACGACCGCCATCCGCTGCCCTCCTGGCACCTCCGTGTCGGCGCCGAGAGCGTACCGCTGATAATGGTGCACGTCGCCCGCCAGGTCGAGGCGGAGCTGAAAGGGGGGACACGCGGGATCTCCGGAGGCGACCACCCGCTCCAGCTCCCGCTCGACTTGGGCATCCCTGGCGCAGGAGGCGATCACCGGGCGGGGGCACAGGAGCACGAGCTTGCGCCCCATCCGTTGCTCCGGTGGTCCCTGGCGGCGTCGGTCGACCTGAGCAAAGAAGACACACTGACGGTAGTCCAGGTGCCCCATGTGCAGGTCCACGGCCCACAGGTCCCACTGCCAGGGGAGCCGGACCGCGAAATAGCTGGCGGACTGCAGGGAGATATGGCCCGGAAGCCTCAGGGGGCCCTGTGCGCCAGGCCGCGGCGCGAGGTCTGAAGAAGCCGGGGCCGGGACAGGGCACCGGACCAGGCGCCCGAACCCATCCAGGCTGTCCGCCCAGTCGTGATTGCCCGGAATGCCCAGCAGGGGGCGTGGGGACGGTGGCGGGATGCCGGCCCCGACGCGCTGCCGAGAGGCATCTTCCCAGGGCGCGATGAGGCGGGTGCGGATCGCTTCAGCCGTGGCTACGGGATAGGCGGTATCACCCCCCAGGACCAGGAACGCCCCGCGAGGGAGGTGGAGTGTGTTTGGGTGCGCAGAGAGGCAGACGGTGGCTGGCAGGTCGTCAGGCTGGGGGACCAGCCACAGGTCGCCCTGGAGGAGGCAGGCCAGATCGTGCGTCGCCTGGCCGTCGTCCCCGGTGTCAGCCACGTAGTCACACCAGAGCGTGCCGTCCTCGGGGGCCGATGGCCCGGTGTCCCAGGTGGCCGGGTCGGTCAAGCTCTCCAGGTGGTCGCGCTGCCACACGAGCAGATTGGGCTGCATCCAGTCGCGGGCGTCGATGGCGTCCCCGTCCATCGCCAGCCGGGCCAGCTTGCGCAGGGCGCGGAAGAGAGCCGCGGACCCGAGCCAGCGGACGGCGGCGGGTCGCGTCGAGCCTTGCTTACGCAAGGCCGCACTCAATGTGGCATCCTGTGCGAAGTTCGATAATGCTGGCTCCATCGATGAGGTATACCCTTTCACACGCTGCGGCAAGCGCGAGCTGTTGGACAAGGGCCAGATGTGCGACCAGCGTGTACCAGCACTGGCGCGCCGGCAGCCACGCCAGGTCC
>CAZPYZ010000846.1:0-1560 GCA_964590215.1 uncultured Dehalococcoidia bacterium
GCCCATGGCCTGGGCCTCGCGGGTAATGCGTGCCCGTCCTTCACGGTCCAGCCCTTCCGTCTTGATGAGGGCGAAGGCCACGTCTCGATCCAGCAGGGTGTCGTGGGCGAGGTAGACCCGCTTTTTGCCGCCCTCGCCCAGGAAGCGGACAACCCGGTAGCGGCCGTTGGCAAACGACGCTGGATGGGGGACTGCAGGAGCGGAGGCGGGCGACGAACTCGTACCAGTCGCTGAGGCATTTCCGCTCATGCCTCGCTCTGCGGCCTCCAGGTAGCCCCGAGCGTCCACGTTCTCCGGGTCCAGCGCGAGGACGCGGCGAGCGCACGACGCCAGGGTTTCCCAATCCTCGCGATCAAGGGCCTGGTCCGCCTGGTCCAAGAATTCGGTGATGCGCCGTTGCAGGCGCTCGCTGGTCACGTCACGCGCCTCTCATTGAACGAAAATGTCCTCGGGCAGGAACGCCGACACCGTGACATTGGGCAGGTCCACCACATTGCTGATCTTCAGGTCCACCGCCACGCTGCAGATCACATAGGCCTGTTCTCTGGTCCAGCCCCGTTCTTGGAGCAGGTCGATCATGTTGATGAGGGCGTTACGCGTGGCGAGGGTGAGGTCCTCGCCCTCCTGGGTCCCGTCTACTCTTATGGGCATGCCCACGGTGGCGATGAAGTTGCGAGGCGCAGCCCACTGCGGCGGCAGGAAATACTCCGGATGGGCAAATCGGGGCCACCGAATGTTGCGCCGGGCGGCCTCGCCGGGATGCAGATGAAAACGCACCACGGCAGTGCCGCCCATCTCGATCGCGGTGAGACAGCACTCCCCATCTCCCTGGGCGAAATGTCCATCCCCAACGGAGTAGAGAGCCCCGGGCACATTCACCGGGATGAACAGCCTGGCGCCCCGGGTCAGTTGCTTGGCATCGACGTTGCCGCAGTTCTCGCGGGGAGGCATCGTCCTGAGCCCCTCGCTGGCAACCGGCTCCGTGGCCGGTACAGCGCCTCTCGGTTCGGGGAGTAACGCTATTCCGCCTCTAGCCGCCAGATCCGCTTCCCGCTGTGACCATTGGGCGAGCTGGTTGCGAGACGGGGCGACTCCGGCCGTTCCCATGAAGCACCCGCCGGGGATGCGCACCCCGGGGAGCTGTGCCGAGGAGGCCCATCCACCTTTCAGCTCCCAGTGGACGAGAAAGCGTGTGGGGAAGAGGTCCCTCAGGAAGCCGAGCGCTGGGTCGATGAGTGTCCAACCGTAGGTTTGCGGAACGATGTCCAGGTATTCGACCTCCAGCAGGTCGCCGGGCTGGGAACCTTCTACATAGACGGGCCCTGTTAGCGGGTGCACCACCGTCGCATTGATCTTCTCCAGGTCTGCGGCGACCATGTCCGGCCGGACCTGGCCGTCCAGGCCGTCCCGGGTTTCGAGCACAACCTCTTCCTCCGGAGTGACCTCCAGCACCGGGGAAACGTCAGGGTGCCAGCGGTTGTGTCCCTTCTCTGGCTCCAGGCTCAGGCTCTTGTTCCGGTCGATTTCGATGCTTTTCATAGCCACCTTTATGCACCCAGC
>CAZPYZ010000847.1:0-1556 GCA_964590215.1 uncultured Dehalococcoidia bacterium
AGCAAGGGCCGCGCCAAAAGTACCGACAAGATGGGTCTGCATCAGAGTCGTACCCCTCGGCCTACTGGTTCGGCGGGGTCGGGAGACCCGCGCCGAGCGCGGGGTCTACTCGGCGAAAGCCTGGTTCGGCGGGGTCGGGAGACCCGCGCCGAGCGCGTGGCGGGGTCGGGAGACCCGCGCCGAGCGCAGGCGGGGTCGGGAGACCCGCGCCGAGCGCAAGGCTAAAAGGGGTCATGACGCCGTGTCCGGGGCGTGTGAAAGTTTTTCGATATGATAGCCTGCAGAGTCGCCTATTGCTTCCTTGGACTGCTGCCATGAGCGAATACCAGTATTACGAGTTCCTG
Organism: uncultured Dehalococcoidia bacterium; assembly: GCA_964590215.1. Classification (GTDB taxonomy): domain Bacteria; phylum Chloroflexota; class Dehalococcoidia; order SHYD01; family SHYD01; genus CAZPYZ01. The sequence continues at coordinate 345 of CAZPYZ010000847.1, forward strand.
GCCATCGACAAACCGCTGGATAAGCGAGCCATGGCTGCCTTGAGGGCCATCACGTCTCGTGCCGAGATTACGCCGACCAGCCTGGTCAACGTCTATTACTTCGGCGACTTCAAGGGAGACCCAGATAGGCTGATGGATCGGTATTTCGATGCTTTCTTGTACGTCGCCAACTGGGGCACACACCGTTTCATGCTGCGCCTGCCCAGAGGGTGCTTCGACCTGGCAGCGACCAAGCCGTATTGCGTGCCTCACTGTTTGCAGGCTCGGGCCACCAAGGAACACGTCGTCCTCACATTCTGTTCTCAGGAGGAGGCAGGGGGTGACTGGGAGGAAGGAGAAAAATGGATGGCCTCCCTGATCCCACTGCGCGCGGACCTGTTTGCAGGCGACCTGCGCTGTCTGTACCTGGGCTGGCTGGCAGCGGTCGCAAGCAGCGAAGTGGACGAGGACTTAATCGAACCGCCGGTCCCGGCAGGACTGGACAAGCTGTCCGCCCCTTTGAAACGGTTCGCCGAATTCCTGCGGGTGGACACCGATCTGATAGAGGTAGCTGCCCTTGCGTCTGTGGGATCGGCTCCGCTGGGACCGTCAGCCGCTGAATTGGCTGCATGGGTCGCGACGCTGCCCGAGGCTGAGAAGGATGGGTTTCTCCTTCGGGTCATACAGGGAGAAGCGCCCTACCTGGGAAAAGAGCTGCTTCAGAGATGCTGGGAGGACCGAACCCGTAGGGCGGTGCGCTCCGCGGGAAAACGGGCAACGGGCCCAGAGCGACGCACAGTGGCGCGGTTGCTTGAGGCTCGGGACACCCTGGCCGAGGAGAAACGCCGCCGGGCTGCCCTACGAGCCGTCAAGGAGCAAGCTCGCCGCGCTCGCCAAGAGGCGGCGGCCCGCGCCCGCTATCTCGATTCGCAGGCGGGGCGTGAGGAGGAACTGTGGAATCAGGTAGAGTCGGCGATCTCTACCAAGCAAGCAAAGGAGTACGACCGTGCCGTTTCCCTCCTGAAAGACCTTCATGAGCTGGGGCAACGCTTGGGCCAGACCGATCAAATCACCGAACGCATCCGGCAACTGCGACAGGAGCACAGCAGCAAGTGGAGCCTGATCCGTAAACTGGACAAGGCCGGTTATTCCGGATAATCCCGCAAACCCAAAAATGACCCACCGACTAGGGCAGTTCCTGGCGTTCATTTATTAATAACACAACGTCCACCG
>CAZPYZ010000848.1:0-1551 GCA_964590215.1 uncultured Dehalococcoidia bacterium
CACCTCAAGCGCCCGGTCCGTGTCTGCGCTGGCCTGGCGCATGAAGCCGTGAGGGGCGCCGGGGAACCACTCAATCTCGATCGAACCGCCGGCCTTGCGGTAGGACTCGAAGAAGCGCTCAGGGATCTCCTTGGGGATGTTGTTGTCGGGGTAGCCCTGGATGATGAGGGCGGGCGGCAACTCGACCTTCTCTCCACGCTCCAGGATGAGCTGCGGGTTCCCCTCCTTCATCGCCTCTTCCGAGCGGAAATACCCCTCCGTGGACTTGGCGAGGTGTGCGCCAGAGCCGGCGCCGCCGCGGGCTGCACCATCGTCTCTCAGCGGCTTTGCGTACTGGTAGCGGGCCCAGGAGTCCAGGACCCCCCAACACAGGAGTACGTAGGAAGCGCGGGCGTCGCCGGGGAAAGGCAGCGCGTTGTAGCGCGGGTCCTCCGGCTTCATCGCGCTCAAGAGCAGCGTGTGGGCTCCGCTGGAGGTCCCCATCGCTCCCAACCCCGCCGCGGTCGCATTGAACTCTCCGGCATGGGCCTTGGTCCAGCGGGTCGCGAGGTTCACGTCCTGCACCTGGGCTGGATAGGGATGATCGAAGCCCAGGCGGAAGTCCATGGCGAACACGGCCAGACCCGAGGCCGCCAGCCCCCGGTCCGCTCGCTCGTTCTGCGTCCGGTCCCCGCCGGTCCAGGCGCCCCCATGGACGTCCATGAGGATGGGGAACGGTCCCGGGCCCTGGGGCTGGTAGATCCGCATCAGCCAGCCCGGCTGGTACTCGACCTCCACGGTGGCGATGTCGTAGTGGGCGTTGGGATCGTAGGTGATGGCGGACGTTGTAGTCATAGCGTGCTCCTTACCGATGCGTAATACGCAATACATAGACCGCCCGTCACGCATCACGCATTACGTATCAGGCTTCAAATACGCCCCCAAGGGGTCCAGCCGGTGCAGCGTGACCAGCTCTTCCTCCGTCGGCGGGTCGATCACACGCACCTCCGGCGCTACACGCAGGTCCCAACCGGTGTTGGCCTGCACCTCCTCCACTGTCACGCCAGGGTACAGCGCGTCCAGGTAAGCTTCGCATGTTCCGGAACGGCCCCCGTCCGGCGTGTCGAACCGCAGGATGCCCAGTGTGGTGACGATGACGTTGGGCCCCTGGGGCCAGAGCCCCGCGCGCTCCCGCGCACCCGGACCATCGATGTAGCCGGGGCTGGTGATGAAATCGACCCGCGGCTTGAAGCGCCGCTGCTCGTGGGGCACCACCCAGAGGACCGCCGGCGCACAGCAGGCGACGTCCATGTTGCCGCCGATGCCGCCGATCCGCTGCACCGGCTTGTTGTAGTCGCCCACGACCACGGTGTTCCCGTTCCCGAAGCGGTCGATCTGGCCGATGGGGAGGCAGGCCAGCTTGTACAGCTTCTGGCCTTGTACCCCTGCGGCCAGGCTCTCCGTCATGTCCCCGCAGAAAGCCGCGCCTCGGTACATCACGGGATCGGTGACCTGGATCGGCGCGCGCTGAATATCCTCGGGGATCTCCCAGTCCACCACGCCCCCCTCGGT
>CAZPYZ010000849.1:0-1545 GCA_964590215.1 uncultured Dehalococcoidia bacterium
ATCGAAAGGCGAGAGCCGGACCAGGCGGTGGACGCCCTTTTCGCCTTTCAGGTAGCCATACGCGTAGTCTCCCGCCACCTCCACCAGCGCACTCTTGATACCAGCCTCCTCGCCCGGGGAAACGTCAACCACCTCGGCCCGCCAGCCGCGGGTCTCAGCCCAACGGAGGTACATGCGAAGCAGCATTTGGGCCCAATCCTGGGCCTCTACACCGCCCGCGCCGGCGTGGACGGCAACAACGGCGTTCCGTGCGGCGTAGGGGTCGGCCAGCGCAAGACGGAGCTCATGCTCGGCCAGCAGCCGTTCCAGCGCCGCCGTCTCCGCGGCCAGCTCCTGCTCCAGGGACCCCCCCTCCTCGGCCTCCAGCATGGCCAGTTCGGCCAGCTCCAGGGCATCCTGGATACGGGTCTCGAGCCCGTGCCACAGACCGACTTCATCTCGGAGCTGGGCCAGGCGGCGCATCAGCTGCTGGGCCTGCTCCGGGTCGTCCCAGAGGCCAGACTCTCCGGTCTTGCGCTCCAGCGCGCCTGCTTCCCCTTCCTTGCCGGCGACGTCAAAGACGCACCAGGAGGGAGGATATCTTTTCCCGCAGGACTTCTAACCGTTCTTTTATCTCTTGCATTCCAATCTCTCCATAAGGTAGGAAGTCAGTAGTGAGGAACTGGGGGGGCCTAATTTCCTTATTTCCTCCCTTCCTTCACTTCCTCATTTCCTTTCCAGCCAACTGGTGCGCCAATCTCAGTGGTTCCGGCACCCGATAGCCTCGGCAGCACCTCAACACCCACCCTATCGCCGCCGGCAAGTCGACTTTATGCCCAATGGACACGAACAGCGGTTTCACCCTAGCCCGAGAGCGCAGGACCGCCCCGATAACCTCATCGCCATCCGTCAGGGGCGCCCATTCACCGGCTTCCTGCGCCGGTGCGCCCGCCTCCCCACACAACCGTGATTTCGCACAGCCCACAGTTGCCAACCCGGTCAGCACTCCCAGATGGGATGCAACCCCAAAGCGCCTGGGGTGGGCGATGCCTTGTCCGTCCACCAGCAAGAGGTCCGGTTGCTGGGGAAGCCTCTGCAGCACCTTCATGACCGCCGGCGCCTCCCGGAAGGAGAGCAGGCCGGGCACGTAGGGAAAGCTCACTCGCTCCTCCACTACCTCCGACGCCACGAGTTCGAAGTCCGGATACCGCACCAGCACCGCCGCGGCCCTGCCCACTTCCTTCGATGGAAAGTGGACATCCGTCCCGGCGATCCACTCCACCTCGGCGGTCTCGTCCCGCCGGAGCACCCGTCCGGCCATCTCGATTTGCAGGGCACGGGCTTCAGTAGCAGTCAGGTCCCACGAATGAGCCACGGCCGTCATACGTAGTTAATTATAGCGAGGCGTACTCTGGGCCTTTGGCCATGCTCCAAGGGTGAAACGAGCGCCGGGACCGCACAGCCGAGGGCGGCTGTGCCACAGTTTCATAGGAATCGCCCACTGGGCCTCAGGCCCTGCTCCCGTAGCGCGGCGGCTTGTCCAGGCTTGTCCCCCGCAGGGGTGGG
>CAZPYZ010000850.1:0-1544 GCA_964590215.1 uncultured Dehalococcoidia bacterium
GCGGGCGTACTGCGCCTCCAGCACCGTGGCTATCTGCTGGTGCAGGCGGATGCGTCGGGGGGTAATGAGTTCCTCGTAGAGGGTCTGGCGGAAAAACGCGTGGCCGAAACGGTAGCGCACCAGGCCGGAGCCGGGCTGGGAGCGGTCTTCCAGCACGCCCACCCTGAGAGCCTCCTCCAGGGCGGCCAGCACCTCATCTTCCGGGGCGCTTGCAACGGTTTGCAACGTCTGCAGGTCGAAGTCCCGGCCGATGACCGCGGCGATGGCCAGCAGGCGATTGCACTCGGGGCTGAGGCGGGAAAGCCGTTTCCCGATGACGTCCCGCAGCCCCTCGGGGATGCGCATCTCCGGTGCCTCGTCCCCGGTGCGGCGCCAGCGTCCGTCCTGGCGGCTGATGATGCCCTCCTCCACCAGGTAGCGCAGCACCTCCTGGACGAACAGAGGATTCCCCTCCGTCTGCCGGTGCACCGCTTCCGCCAGGCTCCAACGAGCGTCCTGTCCCGTCAGGTTGTTCAGCATCCGGTGGACCTCATCAGGCGTGAGGCCCCGGAGCGTGATGCGGGCGAAGTTGCTTGCGCGCCGCAGCTCCGCCAGGGTCCCCGACAGCGGGTGAGCCCGGTCCACCTCCACGTCGCGGTAGGTGCCGATGATCAGCAATCGGGCCCCCGTGAGGTTTCGCGAGAGGTGAACGAGGTAGTCCAGCGTGCCGCTATCGGCCCAGTGCAGGTCTTCCAGGATGAGGAGCAGAGGCTGGACGCCCGAGGCGCTGCGCAGGAAGGCGGTCACTGCCTGATAGAGACGCCAGCGGTCGTCTTCCGGCTCGCCCGCCGGCCTTGGTTGCACCGCGACCTTTTCCTGGACCTCAGACACGATGCGCGCGACCTCGGTGGCCCCAGAACCCAGCTCACTGCGCAACGCCTCGGGGTCTCGCGCCAGCACGTACGAGCGTACGGCCTCCACGAAGGGCAGGTACGGAAGGCTGAGCGAACCCTCCTCATAGCAGTGCCCCACCAGGGCCTTCCCACCCCGAACCGTCACATACGTCGCCAGCTGCTCGCACAGCGCGGTCTTGCCGATGCCGGGCTCGCCCACCACCATGACCAGCGCCCCCTGGCCGGAGACCGCGGCGTCGAAGGCGGCCTGGAGCTGGCGCAGCTCCTGTTCACGGCCGACGAAGGTGCGGCGGTAGAGGGGGTTGTCCCCTAGCATGGTGGAGTTGGGGGGGCGCGCACCCTCACCCTGTCCCTCCTTCGACCGGCTCAGGACGGCGTCTCCCTGAGGGAGAGGGGACCCAGCCTCGAGGGGTTGGAGGATTTCGCGGACGGCGGAGGCTGATTCGGGGCGCTTCGAGGCGTCCTTCTCGAGGAGCCGGAGGATGAGTGCTTCCAGGCCGGGGGGACAATCCGGGCGGTGCCAGGTGGGGGAGACCGGCGGAATGTTCAAGTGCTGGGTGATGATGGCGACGGACTCCTCGCCGACGAAGGGCGGGCGCCCGCAGACCATCTCGTAGAGCATGGCGCCCAGGGAGTAGAGGTCGGACCTGA
>CAZPYZ010000851.1:0-1535 GCA_964590215.1 uncultured Dehalococcoidia bacterium
CTGGGCGCCATGCTCTACGAGATGGTCTGCGGGCGGCCACCGTTCCTTGGCGATGAGCACGTTGCCATCATCGGGCAGCACCTGAACACACCGCCAGTGGCCCCTTCATGGCACTGCCCCGACTGCCCGCCGGGCCTCGAAGCGCTCATTCTACGGTTGTTGGAAAAAGACCCGGCCAAGCGGCCCGCGTCCGCAGCGGAGGTCCGCCAGGCCTTGGACGCCGTAGGGGCCGGGTCTCCCGGTCCAGGGGACGGTGGGCGAGGAGACCTCGCCCCTACCGGAACCGCGGCGAACCCGCTCTACCGCCGAGTTTTCGTCGGCAGGGAAGCCGAGCTTCGGCAGTTGCAGGGGGCCTTCGATGGAGCCGCGTCGGGCCATAGCGCAGTAGTCATGGTGGTAGGGGAGCCCGGCATCGGGAAGACAGCGATTTGTGAGCAGCTGGCCACCTACGCAGTGTTACGCGGCGGCAAGGTGCTTATGGGGCACTGTTATGAGGAAGGGTCCCTCAGCCTGCCGTATCTGCCCTTTGTGGAGGCGTTCCGCAGCTACATTCTGGCCCGACCACCGGAGGCCCTGCGCGCAGAGCTGGGGTCGGGAGCAACTGAGGTTGCCCGGATCGTTTCAGAAGTTCGGGACCGGGTGCAGGTGGAGCTACGTCAACCGGGCGATCCAGAGGACGACCGCTGGCGCCTTTACGAGGCCATAACCGGTTTCTTGCGCAATGTCTCCTCAGCACAGCCGTTGACGATCGTTCTCGAGGACCTCCACTGGGCGGACCGCGGCACGATGGATTACCTCATTCATCTCTCCCGTAACCTGCCCGGCGCTCGCCTGCTGGTGATCGGGACATACCGAGACGTGGAGGTGGACCGGGCGCACCCCCTCTCGGCTACTCTTGCGGAGCTGCGGCGGAGCGCCGGGGGTTTGGACCGGGTGTTGCTGCGCGGGCTAGGCGTGCAGGAAGTGCAGCGGATGCTCACCTCGATCTCAGGCCAGGAGGTCGCATGGGGACTGGCGGAGGCGGTGCACCGGCAGACCGAGGGCAACCCGCTCTTCATCCAGGAGGTCGTGCGCTACCTCGTTGAGGAGGGACTGGTTGGGCGGGAGAGCTTGCGCGGTCGTGCAGCCATGACTCCGGGCCAGCCTCTCACCATGCAGATCCCTGAAGGGTTGCGAGACGTCGTCGGCAGGCGGCTCTCTCGGCTCAGCGCAGAATGCAACCGGGTCCTGGCGGTGGCGGCGGTCATCGGACGCGACTTCGGGTTGGCGACGCTCCGCCGGGTGACTGAAGACATCGGGGAAGCCGAGGTCGTGTCGGCGTTAGAGGAGGCGGTCCGGATCGGCGTCCTCGAAGAGCAGACCCGTCCTGGCGTCGTGCAGTACCGCTTCGCCCACGCCTTTTTCCGGCAGGTCCTCTACGAAGAGATGATCGCTCCTCGGCGGCTGCGGCTGCACCAAGCGGTGGCGCGGGCGCTGGAGGACCAGTATGGAAACCGGTTGGAGGAACACGCGGCGGAACTGGCGGAACATTTCGC
>CAZPYZ010000852.1:0-1531 GCA_964590215.1 uncultured Dehalococcoidia bacterium
GGGAAACGGAGGGAATCTGGAGACCCCCCGGGAAACCTCGAGCGGGCCGAACAGCCGAATGCAGAGGGCTTCCATGGCCCTCTGACGATGCTAGCTCTTCCCCGCCCGGGTGTTCAGGCGATCCGTGCTTTCTTCAAAGGCTCCCGACAGCGGACTTGCGATCACCTCAACGGGATGCGCTAGTAGTCGCAGCCGGCGTCCAGGCCGCAAGCTCACCGAGATGCTTGAGGGTATCGTCTAGCCGGTTCTTCTCCGCCGTCTGCAGATCCTTGGCCGCCGCCCCGACCAGCGAGGTGGATGGGACCGTCAGAGGATCCTGGCTTTCTTCAGGAATTCCCGGTGGCGCCCGACGTGACCCGGGCGGGCGGCGGAGAGAGGAATCGCTTCTCGAATTCGGAAAAGGCCCATTGCATCTGATGGTGACCGAGCTGGCGCGGCCGCATCCCGAGCGTACGGTTGAGGTGCTCCGAGAGCCCGCTGACGGAGCGGTAACCGAGGCGCCAGGCGATGGCTTCCCAGGGCGTCTTCGCCTGCAACCGCAGTTGGAGCGCGCGCAGCGCGATGCACCAGTCGAGAAACGAGCGCAGCGGCAGCCCGTGCTCGCGGGCGGCATTGGAGAGGTGGTCCTCGGAGGAATTCAAACGCTGGGCCAGCGCGCGGATCGAGCGGGCCGGTCCGGCCTCCGCCTGCTCCCCTTCCGAATCCACGGGGACCTGAGCCGCATTCTGCTGCAGCGCGTAGAGCAATGCGGAACGCAGAACGCCCTGAAGGCTCCCATCGTGCTCGACCACTTCGGTTGCGCGAGAAAAGAAGCCATCGGCCAGCGCGCCTTGAATAGCCTGCGCCAGCCGCCATTCCTCCCTGCGGAGGAAGAGAACCTCGGAGACGATGAGACGCACCAGGAGTCGCAGGTTGCCGGGATCCGGCTCCGTAAGCAGTACCAGGGGATACCAGGGACGCTCTTCGGTCAGCGCCCTCAGGTCGGCCAGCGTGATGTCGCAGCCCAGCCAGGGTACGGCGAGGACGCCTACGGCCGTGTGGTCCGCGGCGCGCGCCAGAGCGCTCAACGAGCGGCAGTGCGCGAGGTCGAATCCCGACTGGGCCAGGCGGCGGGCAATGCGCGCGCGGTCGGTCTGGGAGGTGCTGAACAGCGCAACCTTGAGCATGGGCTACACGCTGGAAGCCCGCCGTCCCGCGAGCCCCATCACGAGACGCGGGAGCCTCACGGACGGTCGGCTATGGGGCTATGTGATCGTGCCCGAGACTAATACGTTTCGCCGCCCGCAGGGGCAAGGACGGTCAGATCGCGGCAGCGGAACCGTTACCCGGCCGTGACACGCGCGCCGCTCCACCGCATGCTCGACAGAGCGTCTGTAATAAGTTAGTTGGCGCACGAGCTGTGGCACGGTGCGGACGGTGCTAAGCTCTGGCCCTGCGGGCGGTGCCGCCTTAGTTTCGGTGCGAGCGCGGTTTTCGCAGACGCCCGACCTGCCTGAGCTCCTGTTTCATGGCCTGGTGGAAAAAGCTGTTC
>CAZPYZ010000853.1:0-1528 GCA_964590215.1 uncultured Dehalococcoidia bacterium
GAAGCATCGGGACTAGCCCTCCACCCCATCCCCCAGGTTGCTTCGGCCGCGAACCCTCGGTGACCCGTGATAGGTTGCGTCCGGCCTCGCAATGACAGACTGGCCCCGCGTGCCTGATGTCATAGAAAGCGCTAGCGAAGCATCCCCGCGTGGCATTACCGTTTCCAGCCCTTCAACAGTCCTCCCAGCCCGCCCGCCTTGGGCGCCTGAGACCCCACCAGCGCATAGTGGAGCTGGGAGATGGCCTGGGCGGCCTTGGCGCCGGGGTGAGCCTGCACCACCGCCTGCCCCTGCTGGCTGGCGGCGCCCACCTGCATGTCGAAAGGGATCCCCCAGAACACCGGGTGGCCCAGGGCGGCCTCTACGTCGCTCTTGCCGATGCTGTTGGCGGAGTTGGGAACATTGGTGACGATCTTGATCTTGTCCCGGGCGAACTCCCACCCCGAGACTCGGTCCAGGACCCGCTTGCACGCCTGAATGGAGGAGATCTCGAGGCTCGTCACGCACAGCATGTAGGTCGAAACCTGGAGCGCGCGCAGGACAAGTGCGTCCAGGTGCCCCGGCGTGTCCACGATCACGTAGTCATAGTGGGTGGCCACCAACCCCAGCAGCTGCTCCACGTCGTCGGGGGTCAGCTCGTCCTGCTCTTCCTGCCCCCACAACGGCGCCGGCAGCACATCCAGCCCTGAAGGGTGGGTGCTCACGAAGGACTTCAACATGTCCCGGTCCACGTGCTGGAAGTTCTCCACCACGTCGAGGACGCCCTTGTGCGGGATGATGTCGAGGTTGATCGCGGTTGCCCCTACCTGCGTGTCCAGGTCGACCACGATGGCCCGATCCTGCCCCGTGCTGGCGATGCAAACGCCCAGGTTGGTCGCCAGGGTGGTCTTCCCGACCCCGCCCTTGGGGCCGAAGATGGATATGACGGTGCCCTGTAACAAGCGGGAAGGGTCGCTCCCCCGCAGTCGCCGCTTTTCCGCCATGCGGGCGGCCAACTCCATGGTTTCCGCCAGCTCCTTGGGCTTGAGGGGCCGCTCCAGCAGGTCATGGGCGCCGGCCAGGATGGCCTTGCGGAAGAGTTCCCGGCCAGCTCCCGGGGCGACCGCCACCACCGGCACATCGGGCAGGCTTGCGGCAACGGTCTCCACCGACCGCAGCGCTCGGGCCAGAGGTTCCTCCAGCGCCACCAGGACGATGTCTGGCTGGAGTTCCCGGGCCGCCGTGATCGCCTCTCGGGCAGTGCCGGCCTCACCCGCCACCGGGAGTCCGGCGTGCGTCACTTCCTTTTGCAGCTGCAGCCGGCCCGCCTGGGTCTCGTCAAGGAGAAGAATCCCGCCACTCTGGTTCATAGTGCCCTACCTTCCGATGCCGTCAAATCGTTGCCTGAGGCGCCGTCCTGAGGTTCCCGAAGGGCCCTCTCGAAGGTCAATCAGCCCCCGTGTCCACTACCGCCCCTGGACCGAGGTCAGCGGCTGGGTGGCGGAGAAGGTCGCCTCCCTGGCCGGGACCTTCTCCTGGTCCCCGCTGC
>CAZPYZ010000854.1:0-1527 GCA_964590215.1 uncultured Dehalococcoidia bacterium
AGGTGAACCTGAAAGCCGGAGCTGGCGTAGTGCGTGGTGCGTAGTGAGTAGGGAACTGCCCCCTCCGACTGACCACGCACCACTCACAACGTGCACACAATTTGCGTTAACTGGCCACCTAGCTTCTAGAAGCACGGCCGGAAAGCTGGTAACACTAGGGCTCTGCCCCAGACCCCGGCTTCACGCCAGGAACGTTTTGCCCATCGCTTTCCAGCCGCACTCCTAGGGGGTCACTTGTCACGCTTGGGAGGATTCCCGGCAGGGTGGATGGGTGGCTGCCGGAGCAGCTCATTACCGACGTCCGGGTCGATGAAGAAGGTAGGCGCGCCTGTCATTCTGACGAGCGAGGGGGGATGGGGAACGGCAGCGGGGAGCCCTTCGCTGCGCTCGAGGGTAAACTCCGGAAGAATCTCCGCGAGGACCCTATGTGCAGACCCGTCGTCGCGAAGATTCTTCGGTCCGCCCTCCCCACATCCCGTCCTCCCCTGCTCCCTCAAGAATGACAGGGGGTGCGTCTGGTTGCGGCCTAAGATGGGAATGACCATGGCCATGACAAGCGACCCACTAGTGGCAGGCGAGTCCGGCCGCGTGGCGGGCGTCGTGGAAGAACTCGTGGACCACGTTCAGCTGGTACGAGAGGTCCCCGAGGCTCAGGCTCATAAGCTGACCCTGGTCATACCCCACCGTAAAGAGAACCATCAACGAGCCCAGCCCCAGCAGGCCGAGGGTGATCCTGTCGGCTCCATTGAGCGCCGCTACCGCACGATTCATGGTGCACCTCCTTTATTGGTTCGGATTCGAATCACAGCCCGTGGGGTCGATCCAGGCGTGAGTGATGCCCTCGAGATTAAACGAATAGCTGGGGGGCTTCATATTACGGATATGGCAAGGGTAGAAGCGATAGAGGGTCCGGCTGATGTTCGGGATGAAGGGCATGGTGTCGTAGAGATGGTCCTGCAGATCGTCGATAATACGCCGCCTCCTGTCGGGATCCATCTCTCGCCCCTGGGCTATCGAGAGCGCGGTGGTTTTCGGGTCGTTCAGATGAAAGTAGTTCTGGGAACCCCCGGGCCGGAGCGCACTGCCGAGCCAGCGGTCCACGATGAAGGAGTTCGGTGACTGGTTTCCCCACACGGCGTCGTAATCGCCCCGGGCCAGGATCGTCACCGTGTTGCGGTCGGCCTCCACGGAGATACGGGCGTCGATCCCCACCGCCTGCAGCTGCTTCTGCACCACCTCGGTGTTCTGGGCAAAGCTGTTGGTGGTCTTGATGGTGAAGCCGATCTGGCCCGGCGAGAAGCCCGCCTCCCGCAGTAGGACCGCAGCCCTGGCCCGGTCTGGGCGGAACCGCTCCCTTACCTTCTGCTCCGGCCAGGCGTAGTCCTGGATGGCGACGGGCAGGAAGCCGGTCTGGCGGCCGGCCCCCCCTTCGCTGGCGATGATCTCCTCCGCGTCGATGGCCGCGGCGAGGCCCTTGCGGACCCGGACGTCGTCGAAGGGCCGCCGGCTCAGGTTCAGGTAGAGGCC
>CAZPYZ010000855.1:0-766 GCA_964590215.1 uncultured Dehalococcoidia bacterium
CCCCGGCAGGCCCGTGCGTCAGTCGAAGGACACCGCGGGATCGCAGTCGTTGTCTAGCCCGTCGCAGGTCTCTGCAGCGTTGGGTTTGACAGCGGCGTTGGTGTCATTACAGTCTCCCCCACAGGTGGTGAAGCCGTCTCCATCCGTGTCAAAGCCTTCATCAGTGCTGCCATCCCTGAGACCCTACTTGAGGCCGAGATGTTTGGCTTCGAGCGCGGGGCGTTCACTGATGCGCGGCAAGCTAAGGCTGGTCTCTTTCAGACGGCTCACCGCGGGACCATCTTTCTTGACGAAGTGGGGCTATTGCCTGAGGGACTCCAGAACAAACTTCTCAAGGCCATTGAGGAGCGAGAGGTCAGGAGACTGGGCAGCACACGGAGCGAGCCGGTAGACGTTTGGATTCTCACTGCCACCAGCGAGGACTTGCAGACTGCCATGTGCGAGCAGCGTTTCCACGAGGCTCTGTACCACCGGCTGTCGGTGTTAAGGATATGGCTGCCACCTTTGCGTGAGCGAGGGCAGGACATTCTTGTGCTGGCTGAGCATTTTCTTTCCAGGGCCTGCGCCGAATACGGCCTGTCCCCGAAGGGCTTCGCCCCTGACGCCCATGCCGCGCTCCTGGCCTACCGCTGGCCCGGCAATGTGCGGGAGCTGGCTAATGTGATGGAGCGGGTAGCGCTGCTTTCGGAGGAGCCGCTGGTAACTGCGGAGATGTTGGGGCTGCCGTCTGTTCTGAAGGGACGTTCAATTGAACGCCCGTACGTCG
>CAZPYZ010000855.1:776-1524 GCA_964590215.1 uncultured Dehalococcoidia bacterium
GGACGCGGTAGGAAGCGTTGAGCGCGACCGTCTCCTTGAGGCGCTCCAGCAAACCCATTGGAATATCACGCGCACCGCCGAGCGTCTGGGGATCTCACGCAACACCTTGCGCTCCCGGATTGAGAAGCACGGGCTGCGCCCGGGTGCAGCCTCGCCACCTTACCGTCAGCGGACCAAGACGCCGGTGGAGCCAGCACCCGAGGTTACAGCAACCGTCCCAGCACCATCCTCTCCCCTTCGACCAAGCTCAGGGCAGGCTTCGACTCTGCTTCCTTCGACTGCGCCCAGGACAGGCATGCGGTGGGAGCATCGGCACCTCACGCTGCTGCGCGCAGCCCTGGTCCTGCCATCGCCAATGGACTCCCTGCTCGATGCCAGCCGGGAGATTGAGGTTCTGGTGGAAAAGGTGCAGAGCTTTGGCGGGCGGATCGAGGAGCTGAGCCCTACTGGAGTGGTGGCCGCGTTCGGGTTTGAGCCACTTGAGGATGCGCCTATCCGTGCGGCCCTCTCCGCCATGGCAATTCTGAAGGCCAAGGGGATTGCGGTGAAGGTTGGGATTCATGCGGGCCAGTTCATGGTGGGACGGGTGGGTGGAGCGGTTGAGATTGACCTGGAAGCCAAGCGTCAGGCGTGGGCAGTTCTGGAGGAGCTGATAGAGCGTGCCGACCCGGGTCTCATCTTAGTGACCGAAGCCGCTTCGTCATTCCTTAAGCGGCGCTTTGACCTGGCACCGCTGGGCGTCCTGGGG
>CAZPYZ010000856.1:0-1518 GCA_964590215.1 uncultured Dehalococcoidia bacterium
AGGTCCCCCGGGGCAAGCGGGAGGAAGCGGAACGGGCCATTGCCATCCACGAGAAGGGGTGCCCCGCCTCGCAGAGCGTGCAGCGCGGGATCGCCATCGAGTGGGACGGCGAGATCACGGAGGTGGACTGAGCTGCCGTCTGAAAAGAACCGGGCCGGCAGCCGTTGCCGGTGCCGGCCTGGGTGATTGGTAGGCTGCGGTGCTCGGGGGCTAGTAGCCCCGGCCTCCGCCCCGAGGCGTCCGCTCCCGGGCCTCGTTCACGGTGAGCACCCGGCCACCCATCTCCTTGCCATTCAGCGCATTGATGGCCGCCGTCGTGTCGCCCTGATTCGCCATCTCCACGAAGCCGAAGCCGCGCGGGCGCCCCGTGTCCCGGTCGGTCACGATCTTCACCGATTCGACCTGCCTCCCGCCCTCGGCGAAAAGGGCGCGGAGCTGCTCCTCTGTGGCGTCAAAGGGCAGGTTGCCAACGTAGACTCGTGTTCCCATTGCGGTTCGCTCCTTTCGGAATGCTGCCCACCGGGGGGCCTCGCACCCCCGACCATTCGGGGAGCACCCACCGGGGCCAACGCGTCGGACCGCTCGGGAACCAAAAACGCCGCGGGACCTTAGGTCCTCGCGGCGTCGTCACCCCGACCACGCGGTACCGTCAGAACCATCAGCCGCATGCACGCTACGCCTCGTCGACGGGTCTGTCAAGAAGAAAGTCAGTCGTCCAGGGCCATGCGCCCAAGAAGGAATGCGCACCCGGGCCTGTGCATGCCCGGATGGCCATCTGGCCCCCCGCTTGCAGTGGAGCGGGCCCGCGGGCCCGACCCCACGGGCGCGGGGAGCCCGCGGCCCACGGAGCAGCCGGGCCGAATAGGGCCTGAAGCGCCGGGGCCGGCGGCGCGGGAGCGCAGCCGGCCCGCGGAGGAAAGGGCGATGCAGCACGATCGCAGCGTGGCCCCGCCAGCAGAGGACCTCAACCTCTGGAACATCGTCTGCCGCCAGTTCGACAGGGCCGCGGCGACGCTCGATATCCCCGAGGGGCTGCTGAAACAGATCAAGGGCTGCAACGCCGTCTACTACGTCGAGTTCCCGGTGCACTTCGGCGACCGGTACGAGATCTTCCAGGGCTGGCGCGCCGAGCATTCCCAGCACCGCAAGCCGACCAAAGGGGGCATCCGATACAGCGAGTTCGTGACCCAGGAAGACGTGATGGCCCTCGCGGCGCTGATGACCTACAAGTGCGCCATCGTGGATGTCCCCTTCGGCGGGTCGAAGGGGGGGGTCTGCTTCAACCCGAAAAAGTACACCCGCGAGCAGGTAGAGAAGATCACCCGCCGGTACACCGCGGAACTGGTCCGCAAGAACTTCATCGGGCCCGGCGTGAACGTCCCGGCCCCCGACCTGGGCACCGGCGAGCAGGAGATGGCCTGGATCGCCGACACCTACGACACCTTTGCGCCGGAGCAGATTGACTCGCTGGCCTGCGTGACCGGCAAGCCGGTCACCCAGGGGGGGATCCGGGGCCGG
>CAZPYZ010000857.1:0-1512 GCA_964590215.1 uncultured Dehalococcoidia bacterium
TCACGCAGCGGTCGTTTGCCCCGCCTCCCTCGACTGAGTGCGGCTTTCCGGCCGCCCTCCTAGCGGCAGACCTGCGTGACTGCCCTGGAGCCGGGTGGGCGGACGCTTAGCTCTAGCGCGCTCCTACAGATCCCTCAGCAGCCGTCCATATCCGGCGATGGAGTCCTTGATCCCCGCCAGCCGCAGGGCGTGCCAGGTGATGGCCTGCCCTGAGGTCACGACGTTGATGTGGAACTCGTCCTCCAGAGCCTGAATGTTGGCCGCCATGGGCCAGTGAGGGGAGGGGCAGTGAAGGGTATCCACCCCGGGGTTGGCCCGCAGTAGTTGATGGGCCTCCTCGAGGCTTTTTTCCGCAGTCAGGGGTTCCCGGTACATGCCGTGGCCCATGCCTCGGTGGGCCACGATGGTACAGCCGAGGGCTTCCACCTCCTGCATGTGCCGGTCGTTGCGGCCCTCGCCCGAGCGGAGGACCGCCAGCTTGTTGGCGCCAACGGCCTTGAGCGCCGCGTTCTGGCAGAGCAGGCTGGCGGTGAACGGGACGCCGGTCTCCTTCTGGAGTTGGTTGACCATGTCTTCCTGGCTGGAGAACCCGGCGGCGAAGCCGACCGGTACCCCACCGATGACGACGACGTTCGCGCCGTTCTTTGCCATCTCCCGTGCAGCGGCCAAGCTCTGCTCAGCGCTGCGCTTCATCTCCTCCGGCGTGCCTTGCCACACGCTCGCGGTGGCGGTGATGAGGGAGACGCCATCCGGCACGATTTTGTAGAAGTCATAGGGGAAGATCTCCGCGAGATAGATGGGGCAGGTGTAGCCGATGCGGGCGCGGGAACCGTAGGGCATGGGGGTCCTCCTCGGTGGGGTCTAATCAGTGCGTCTGGACGCCAATTCGCCTGGCAAGAGACAAGCGTACACGAAGGCGTGGGTGGGAGTGGGAACGCCCAGTTTGGCACCTAGGCGTACTACAGCGCCAACCTGGGCGTCGAGTTCCGAGGGGCGGCCCGCCATAATGTCACGCTGGAAAGACGAAGTCGCATCGGGCGGGAGGCTGTCGCAGTAGGCAAAGGCCTGTTCGGTAGCGTCCGACGGAAGATCGAGCCCCAGCGCGGCGGTCACGGCGATCACCTCCTGCAGCAGGTGTCCCACTATGGCACGACACTCAGGAACGTGCCTCCAGGCGCCGACCTGTAGTCTCGTGACTGCGCCGATGTACCAGGGGGTGATCATGAAGAGCTTGTTCCAGAGAGCAAGGTGGATATCTTCGGGGATCAGGGCCTTCACACCCGCGTGGTGAAAAGCGTCACGCAGTAACTGAAGTCTCGGGCTCTGCCGGTTGTCCACCTCACCTATCCAGACGGTTGGCTCAAGGCCGGTATGGCGGATGTGGCCAGGACCGGCGATGACGCTGAAGATGGCACACAGACCCGCGGCCGCGTGTTGCGGCCCGAGGATGGCCGCGATGCGCTCGTGGGCATCCACACCGTTTAACAAGGGCACTACGCACGTATCTGGCCC
>CAZPYZ010000858.1:0-1511 GCA_964590215.1 uncultured Dehalococcoidia bacterium
CGGCCGTCAGCGCCTGCATGGCATGCCCGGGATATCTCTGCCTGAGAGCCACCACGATCATCAACGTATGGCAATGGCACCAGACCCCCTGAACGTCCGATATCCCCGAGCTCTCCAGATGCTCCCAGATGCGCGCGCCGAACAAGGGGATGCCGTACCGCTGGGTCGTGGGCAGGAGCGGGGGATTTCCCAAAAGGATCGGCTTGTCCCGGTGCATGACCCGGCGCACCCGGACCACGCATTCATGCCCTGTGTGCGTATAATATCCGGGCCACTCGCCAAAGGGCCCTTCGAGAGCGGACTCTTCCTGGAGCGGCGGAATCTCCCCCTCGAGCACGACTTCGGCGAAGGCGGGCACCGGAAGTCCCGTATGCGGGCCCCGGATGACCTCGACCGGAGCGCCCCGCAGGCCGCCCGCGTACTCGTACTCCGAAGCGCCGGCCTTGACCGCGGCGGGCGCCGCCATCCAGGTGGCAGGCTCGCACCCGAGAACGACGGCCACCGGACAGGAACGACCCTCCTCCCAGTGCCGCTTGATGATTTGCTTCCCATGGTGGTGGTCCAGCACCCAAAGGCTGAGGCGCCTCCTGCCCTGGAGGCACGCGCGGTAGGCGCCCGCATTGATCCATCCGCTCCGGGGGTCGCGCGTGATCACCATATCCGCGGTGCCGATGTAGCGCCCGCCGTCTAATTCATGCCACTTTGGCGCCGGGAACCTCTCCAGATCGACCTCCTCGCCCTCCGCGACGTTTTCCGTCACCGGGCCCGAGCCGACTTCCACGGGGGGAAGACGCTCGAGGGCCCGGCCTTTCTCTTTCCATGCCCTTAGCACCTCCATCTTTGGGAGATCCGGGGGCATCCCCAGGGCCAGCGCGAAGCGCCGGGGCGTGCTGATGAAATTGGTGGCGACGCGAAAGCCCTCCGGGTAACCCGGGATGGAGTCGAACAGGAGAAGCGGCCCCTCTTGCTCGGCGCTCAACTCGGTGATGCAGCCGATCTCGAGATCCCAATGAGCCCCTTTGATGAGCCGGACCTCTCCTAAGGCCTGCGCGCCCTGGATAAACTCGCGCAAATCACCAAACGCCATATCCGGTTCCTCGGGAATATCTCCTCACGCGATTCTGTCCGCGCTCGATGCCGGCACGAGCCGCCCGCGCCCGCATAGACTGGGCTTTGCTCATTTCAGTGCGTGGCCTTATATACCGCATCCATCATCAGCGCGTTCAAGTCCGCCGGGGTCACCGCGCAGTACTCCATCGAGTACCCCGGCCGCTCGGCAATCCCCTGCTGCAACAGCCTGGCCAGAACGGTTTTGGTCACCGCGCCGTGGGCCCTGCGGTCCAGGTGGTCCATCGTGTCCGCCTCGTGGTGTTTGGAAAAGTAGCTCGCCTGCTCGGTCGTGAGCCCATAGTGCCGGGTGAGCGCTCTAAGCCAGTGGAGGCAGGATTGGCCGAAGGCCCCCTCCCAAAGGACGGAGCACCAGTATTCCTGGATGAGGCCGTCCACCATCA
>CAZPYZ010000859.1:0-1504 GCA_964590215.1 uncultured Dehalococcoidia bacterium
CTTGATGATTCGAAAGCGGGGGTAGTGCCAGTCCGGCTGGAAGGCCTCATCCCGGCCCTCGAACTGCATGAATACCGTCGCGTGGTCTTGGTAGTTTTCCCCCACGCCCTCCAACGGGTGCACCACCCGGATCCCCAGCCCCTCGAGCTCCTTGACCGGCCCGATCCCGGAGAGGATGAGGATCTGGGGGCTGTGGTAGACCCCCGCGCTCAGGACCACCTGGTCGCCGGAGGCGGAAGCCAGCCGGCCGTCCTTGAGGTAGACCACCTCTGTGACCCGGTGTCCCTGGGTTTCCAGGGACACCACCGGCGCCTCCGCCACGATCTCCAGGTTCGGCCGCCCACGAGCCAGGTTGAGGTAGGCCACCGCCGTGGATTGCCTCACCCCGTTCTTGATGTTGAAGGCGGCCTCGCACACCCCCAGCGGTTCCGCCACGTTCTGGTCCGGGCAGACCGGCAGTCCCATGCTCAAGGCCCGGTCGATGAAGGCCCGTACCGGCGGGTCGACCGGCATGTCGAACCGCCACGGCCGCTTCACGTAGACCGGCCCCTCGGTGCCGTGGATGGGGCTCTCCGGGAAGTCCTGGTCTGATTCCATTCGCATCATCACCGGCAGGCACTCGTCGTAAGTCCAGCCGGGGTTGCCGCGGGCAGCCCATCCGTCCAGGTCTTGCCGCATGGGGCGGATCCATGCCATGACGTTCACCGAGGACCCTCCGCCCATGATGCGCCCGGCCAGTTTATAGTAGGTGCTCCCATCAGCCTTACGCACCGTCGGATACATCATCACGAAGGGCGCCTCCAGCAGCAGTTGGGGCTGTCGAGCCGCGGTCGCCACCATGTCTGGGATCGGGTCTGGATCGCCTCCCGCTTCCAGGAGGAGTACCCGCCGCGCCGGGTCTTCCGACAGCCTGGTCGCGGCCGCGCATCCCGCCGATCCTCCCCCGATCACGATCACGTCATAGCCCTGCCGTTGCATGCACCCTCCTGCTCATCGTTGCCTGAGGCCCTCGAAGGCCCCTTCCTTCGTTGCCTGACTCCTCGTAGAGCCGGGCCTTATCCCCCGCAGAGCGGTGACCTGCGCCCGGCAGTGTAGAGCGGGGGCTTGTCCCCCGCAGAGCGGTCACCTGCCCCTTGAGTTTCTAAAATTGCCTGAGCCCCGTCCCATCGTTGCCTGAGCCCCGTCGAAGGCCGTTCCCTTTACTCTGCGCGCACTCGCTCCCCGAGCCGCCTCGCGAACTCCTCCAGCATCACCGCCGCAGTCACCCTTAAAACGGCGTCTCCCAGGATCGCGAGGCGGCCCTTTACGTCCACGGCCGCATTGTAGGCAAGGTCCGTACCTGATGGGTCGAACCCTTCCAGGGCCAGCCGCACCTCAGAGGTCATGGTGCTCTTGGTGACGGAGTCCGTTCCTTCGATGACGGCCACCATGTGGGCGGTGTCAGTGCCAAGAGAAGGCCCCACCCCACGTTGTGGGCCCGCCCGCCCGCCCTCGGGTGCACCGC
>CAZPYZ010000860.1:0-263 GCA_964590215.1 uncultured Dehalococcoidia bacterium
CCCACTGTCGCTATCATGGGACCCACGACGCCTTCGCGGAACGGTCCGCTGGGCCCGGGGGGCGCGCAGGGCGCGGTGGTCCATCACGAGCTTTCGTGCAGCCATTGCTACCAGCGGATCTGTCCCGGCTTCGGGACGAGGTGCCTCACCGAAATGACGGTGGAGGAGGTCGTGGAGGCGGCCTTACGGGCCTGGGAGCGAAGCCGCTCGGGCGGCCTTTTTGCGGCTGTGCAGGGAAGAGTCCCCCGTTGAAGATGCGTTGC
>CAZPYZ010000860.1:273-1503 GCA_964590215.1 uncultured Dehalococcoidia bacterium
GCCTCATCACGGGCGTTGCCGGTTTCATCGGCTCTCACCTGGCGGAGGCCTTGGTGTCCGAGGGACATCGGGTCCTGGGCCTGGACTGCTTCACCGATTTCTACGCCCGGGAGATCAAGGAGACGAACCTCGCGGGCCTGCGCAATGAGCCCGCCTTCGAGCTCGTGGAAGGAGACCTGGCCCGGATCGTCCTGGACGGGCTCCTGAGCGGGATGGACTGGGTCTTCCACCAGGCCGCGCAGGCGGGGGTCCGGGCGAGTTGGGGAAAGTTGTTTCAAACCTACACGGACAATAACGTCATGGGAACCCAGCGGCTTCTGGAGGCGGTCCGGGAGAACGGCCGGAAGATCCGGAAGGTCATGTACGCTTCCTCCTCCTCCATTTACGGGGACAGAGAGCAGGTCCAGACCTCGGAAGAAACCTCCCTCTCCCCCGTCTCCCCCTACGGCGTCACGAAGCTGGCGGCCGAACAGTTGGGCTACTTGTACTGGAAGCAGTTCGGCCTGCCGGTGGTCGCCTTGCGCTATTTCACGGTGTATGGCCCGCGGCAGCGCCCGGACATGGCGTTTCACCGGTTCATCGAAGCCCTCCTGGGCGGCGCGGCCATCGAGATCTACGGCGATGGGCATCAGACGCGCGACTTCACGTACGTCAGCGACGCCGTGGCCGCCAATCTGGCGGCGGCCGTGCGCGGACGCGATGGGACCGCCTACAATATCGGAGGGGGCGAACGGGCCTCGATCCATCAGGTGGTGCGCATCCTGGAAGAGGTCTCGGGCCGCCAGGCGTGCACGCGGCGCCTCCCGCCGCAAGCCGGAGACGTGCGGCACACCTGGGCGGACATCTCGCGCGCGCGCCGGGAGCTGGGCTTCTCGCCCAAAGTGGGTCTGACCGAAGGAATCCGGCGTCAGTACGAATGGCAGTTAAGGAGGAGGTTGGATGCCCATCAGCAAAGAACTTCTGGAAATCCTGGCCTGCCCGAAATGCAAAGGCGTGCTCCGTCTGGATGAGCGAGAGAACTGGTTGATCTGCGGGGCGTGCAAGCTGAAATTCCCCATCCGCGACGACATCCCCATCATGCTGCTGGACGAAGCCTCCCCGTTGGAAGAGGGGAAGTGAGCTTGCGCAGAGCCCCCAAACCAAAAGGAAAGAGGAGGGATGCGCAAAGCAAGGCGGCTTTCCGCAACCGTCATCGCCCAAAACGAAGCCGACCGCCTCGGCCCCTGCCTG
>CAZPYZ010000861.1:0-972 GCA_964590215.1 uncultured Dehalococcoidia bacterium
TAGCGGGAGCGCAGCGGACGCTGTAAGCCGTCGCCTGGACGCCTTGGTTAGGCCTGGATTTGGCCAGCGAAACCCAGGGTGAATTCGAGTTCGACCCCGGTTTTTCCATCCGGCATCCTTCACCGGTCTAGCCAGACGGTCTCGAAGTCGAGCTTCAGGTGGCGACGGAAGCGGAAGCCCTTGACATCGTCCCGTAGCGCATCGAAGAACGGGATCGTGCTCAGGCCCAGGAGGAGAGCGTTCTCCGCGGAGTAGCGCAGGACCGCCTCCGTCCGCTGCGCCCGCACCTGCGCGTCCACGGCCCGGTAGAACTCGTCCACCAGCGCATCTGCTTTCGCATCCTGCGCATTAGCCCAGTCTAAGCCGCCGCGCGCCTTGGTCTCGAACAGCCGAAAGCGCTCTCCCGCCTCGAGGAATGGATAGGATTGAGTCACCCCCTGGTCCAGCTCATGGGCGAGGATCCGTTTGAGAAAGATCGGATGGTCGGGCACTTCGACCGTCACTTTGACGACCCCCAACTTCTCCAACTGGGTCTTGAGGGGCGCCGCAAACATGACATTGAAGGGGTTGAGCAGGATGGTGTATTGCAGGGGATTTCGCTCATCATAGCCTGCTTCCTTGAGCAAGGCTTTGGCTTTCTCCGGGTTGTAGGGATATCGCTCGGGGAAGTCGAGATGTCCCAGCGCGCCCGTGGGGACCATACTCACCAGCGGGCTGCCATGGTCCAGGAAGACCGCCTTGGAGATCTCAGCACGGTTCAGCCCGTAGCCCGCCAGCGCCTGGCGCACCCGGAGGTCATCGAAGGGTTTGCGCTGCGTATTGAACCACGTATAGACCAGCGCCATGTCCGGCCCCTTAAAGAGCTGGATCTTCGGGTCCTTCTCCACCAGCCCGACCTGCTCGACGGGCAGCCGGTTGGTGAAGTCCACCTCCCCCCGTCGCAACGCCGCCAGCCGCGTCACCCCTTCCTTG
>CAZPYZ010000861.1:982-1501 GCA_964590215.1 uncultured Dehalococcoidia bacterium
CTCCAGTCGGTCGAGGTAGGGAAGCCCCGGTCTCCAGTACTGTGTGTTCCGCTCCAGCAGAATCACCTGGTTCTGGTCCCACTTGACGAATTTGAAGGGCCCCGTCCCCACGGGGTGGAGCAGCAGATCGCGCTTACCCCAGGTCTTATACGAGGTGGGGGAGACCAGCATGAAGCCAGCGAGGCCGTAACTGGCAAGGGCTGGCAGGAGCATCTGGCTGGGGTACTTCTGGGTGATCTTCAGCGTATGGGTATCGATCACCTCGACCGATGCTACCGCGCCGAAATACGCCCGCATCAGGGCTTTTTCCTCAGGATCAAAGAGGCGCTCGAAGTTCCACTTCACCGCTGCCGCGTCAAATGGGGTGCCATCATGGAACTGGACGCCGCGGCGCAGGTGGAACACATAGGTTCGACCGCCTTCCTGGACCTGCCAGGATTCCGCTAATTCTGGGACGAATTCCAAGTTCTCGTTCAGCGTCACCAGCGATTGGAAGATGTTCTGCATGACGTAGACGGC